>JBBAAG010000065.1 GCA_041658405.1 Elusimicrobiota bacterium | reverse complement strand
GCAATGCAGGAATCTAAAGCAAGGGAATTGTCGGATGAACGGAAGTTGCAAGTAGGGACCGGGGACCGGTCAGAAAAAATACGGACTTACAATTATCCGCAGGATCGTGTGACTGATCACAGGATAAACGAAAATTTTCATAATTTACCCGCAATTATGGATGGCGAGATTGAGGATATAGTTAATTTACTGCGGAAACACGACGAGGATATTATTATGCAGGCGCTGGGGAATAGTTGATCGTGCTTGCTGATTTGTTGAATAAGGGTAAAGAAATATTAGCTGCTTCCGGAATTGAAGATCCTGAAAGGGAAGTAGAACTTATCGTTAGGTACCTCGCGGGGGTCGCACCCGTAAAAATTAAGCTTCTCAACGGTGTTATTACGGAAAAACAGTATTCTAGGTGTATAAAAGCTTTTGCATGCCGTGCTGAACATATGCCTTTGGCGTATATCATTGGTAATACTGAATTTATGGGGTTTGAGATTATATGTACCCCCGCAGCGCTTATCCCGCGGCAGGAAACTGAATTACTTGCGGAACGTGTTATTGAATATCTAAGAAAACAAGGTAAACAGGGTAGTGCTTGTGTTAATGTTTTGGATATAGGTACCGGTACGGGGTGTATATCTGTGGCAGTAGCGAAAAGTGTTGAGGATGTTAGTATCACAGCCATTGATGTTAGTGAAGAAGCTGCGGGGTTGGCACAACGGAATGTTGATGCTCATGGGCTAAGTAAACGTGTTGAAGTGTTGAATTATAGTTACGAAAAAATTGTTGATTCCGGAAGGATGTTTGAGGTTATAGTATCCAACCCGCCGTATATCGCATCCGGTGAGTTTGCTGAGCTCCAGCCGGAAGTATTGAAGGAACCTAAACTTGCGCTGATAGCGGGAGATGATGGGTTAAAGTTTTACCGTATGTTCTCGGAAAGTATTGATAAATTACTGCGGAATAATGGTATAATTTTTGTTGAGATAGGGTATGGGCAGGAAGCAGCGGTACGCCGGGTGTTTGAGTCGGTAAAGTTTGTAGTGAACAGTGTGTACAATGATTATAATGGCATACCCAGGATTATGGAATTACGTAAAGGTTTGCGATAGGGAAATATTTTTATGGCAAGATTGGTGATACAGGGCGGTAAGAAGTTATCCGGGCGGGTAAGAATTAGCGGGTCAAAAAACGCGGTGCTTCCTTGCCTGGTAGCTAGTTTATTGACAAAAGAGGATGTTGTTATAACCAACGTGCCGGAACTCGGGGATGTTGTTACCTCATGCCAGTTACTGGAACTGCTAGGTAAAAAAATTGTTAGGTCTAAGAATAAACTGGTAATAACTGAACCCCATGGGTTGACCTCCAATGCGCCGTATGAACTTGTGAGTAAAATGCGTGCGTCTGCGCTTGTGATGGGCCCTCTGGTTGTACGGTGCGGTGCCGCAGAGGTGTCTTTACCCGGCGGGTGCGCAATAGGGACACGGCCTGTGGATATTCATTTATTCGGCCTTAAGACACTGGGGGCGGAGATCAAAATTGAGGAAGGGTATGTCAAACTTAAGGCTAAAAGTTTAGTAGGGACAACGGTATTGTTCCCGAAGGTTAGTGTTGGCGCGACGGAGCATATTATTATGGCAAGCGTGCTGGCTGAAGGGAAAACCGTTATCAAAAACGCGGCACAGGAACCTGAGATCGTTGACCTTGCGGATATGCTTAACGCTATGGGTGCAAGGATTATCGGGGCGGGGACGCCTGAGATTTATGTGGAAGGCGTTAAGAACTTATCGTCAGTAGAACATGATATTATCGCGGACCGTATAGAAGCCGGGACGTTTATGGTAGCTGCAGCGATTACCCGGGGACGGTTAGTGCTTGAAAAAATGTATACAAAACATCTGGAGATGCTGATTAATAAGTTGTGTTTATCCGGGGTGGAGATCGAAAAAGGTGAGAATTCGTGTATCGTAAACGCGGAGAAAAGGAAATTAGTGCCCGTGGATATCGAAACTTCGCCGTATCCCGGGTTTGCGACTGACCTTCAGGCACAGTGGATGGCGTATATGTGTACTGTTCCCGGGAGAAGTGTTGTCCGGGAAACTATTTTTGAGAACCGGTTTATGCATGTGGGTGAACTTCAGAGGATGGGTGCTAAGGTGCAGTTGGACGGTAATACCGCTATCGTAGAAGGGCAAAAAAATCTTTCCGGTGCAAAGGTTATGGCGACTGATCTCCGTGCATCAGCTGCGTTGGTACTTGCGGGCCTAGCTGCGGAAGGGTGTACTCAAGTCAGCAGGATTTATCATCTTGACCGCGGGTATGAGAATATAGAAAAAAAGTTGCGGTCAGTCGGTGCAAATATTAAAAGGTATAGAAGGTAATATGGTTAGTAATAAGGTTGAGGATAGTGTCAGGCGTATAATTGAGCGCGTAAAAAAGGATGGGGATCGCGCTGTGATGGTGTATACCCGTAAATTTGACGGGATAAATGTTTTACCTGCAAAGTTTAGGCTTACCCGTAAAGAAATTACGGCGAGTGTTAAGCTGGTATCCCCGGAGTATCTTAGTGCTTTGTACAAAGCAGTACAGAATGTTTGGAAGTATCATCTGTCTCAATTACGGGTAGGGGTGGTGTTTAAGCGTAAAGGCGTGGTTATTGAACAAAAGTTTGTGCCCATCGAGGCTGTCGGGTTATATGTTCCCGGCGGGTTGTATTCATACCCTTCAACGGTATTGATGACAGCTATCCCCGCAAAAGTTGCCGGGGTGGATAAGGTTGTTATGGTATCACCCTCAAAAAAACTTACTCCGGAAGTAATCGCTGCGGCGTATGTCTGCGGGGTGGATGAGATTTACCGTATCGGCGGGGTACAGGCAATTGCTGCGTTGGCATACGGGACTTCAACTATCCCGAAAGTTGATAAAATAGTTGGGCCGGGTAATGTTTTTGTTGCAGCTGCAAAAAAGGTTGTGTACGGTGATGTAGGGATTGATATGCTTGCAGGGCCAAGTGAGGTTGTGGTTTATACTGACTATGCTGATGATAAAACGGTTGAGTGTATTGCTTATGATCTTTTAGCTCAGGCTGAACATGATCCTGCTGCACGGGCGGTGGTAATTGCTACAAACAAAAAGGTGGGTAAGAAAATTGCTACGTTAATACCCAAAAATAATATGAGGCAGGTGAAGATAGTGTATGCCGGGAGTATTAACTCTGCGGCGGGGATAATTAATAAGTTTGCGCCGGAACATTTGTTGATATTATCAAAATCAAGCGGTGAGCTGGTATCAAAAATAAGGAATGCCGGGGCTGTGTTTGTAGGAAGGTATAATACTGTTGCAATGGGTGATTATGTTGCCGGGCCGTCACACGTACTTCCAACCGGCGGTTCCGCGCGGTTTGATGCAGGGTTGTCGGTTGACAGTTTTGTTAAACGCATAGCTATAATTAAATATGAAAAACCGGGGTTTATATCAGACGGTAAAATCGCGGCAGTACTTGCCGGGATCGAAGGGATGCGGTATCACAAAAAGTCGGTGGAAGTTAGGTTTGAAGAATAAGAAATTATATTTTCAGGAGAATGCGCAGTATGTCACTAAAACGTATCGGTAAAGTGGAACGCAAAACTAAAGAAACACGGATTTCCGCGGTGGTGGAGCTGGATAATGTTTCACCTTTGGCGGGGAGGATATCCACGTCTGTCCCTTTTATTGACCATATGCTTACGCTGATGTCGGTGCACGGGAAGATCGGGTTAACTATAAAAGCTAGAGGGGATACTGATGTTGATAATCATCATATTGTTGAAGATATAGGTATTGTTATGGGGCAGGCTTTTAAACTCGCGCTTGGGGATAAACGCGGGATAACACGGTACGGTACGGCGGTTGTTCCTATGGATGAAGCGCTGGGGATGGTATGCCTTGATATTTCAAACCGCCCGTTTATTGTGTGGGATGTTGAGTTTAAAAAAAATAAGGCTGCGGGGTTTGATTTTGATTTAGTGGAAGAATATTTCCGTGCGTTCGCGGTTAACTCCGGGATTACGTTGCACGCGAAATTGTTTTACGGGAAAAATAATCATCATATGTCAGAAGCGTTGTTTAAGGCGTTAGGGCGAGCGCTTAATACCGCGGTTAGTGTTGATCCAAAAATTAAGGGTATTCCATCGACAAAAGGAAAATTATAAATTTTTATGCTGCCAAATAGTAAAGGATACTATGGCCTGTTCGGCGGGATGTTTATGCCGGAAACGTTAGTGGCATCAGTCGCGGCGTTAGGGGTGGAGTATCATAAGTTAAAGCCAGGCCGCAGGTTTTGGGATGAAGTACGGGAGTATAACAAAACCTATGCCGGGCGTGCGACACCGTTGTATCACGCGAAAAGATTATCCGCGTTGGTTGGGGTTAAAGTTTACCTTAAACGCGAAGACCTCGCGCATACGGGGAGTCATAAGATTAATAATACGCTTGGGCAGATCTTACTCGCACGTAAACTCGGGAAAAAACGTATTATCGCGGAGACCGGTGCGGGACAACACGGGGTTGCTACCGCAACTGCTGCTGCGTTATTTGGGTTGGAATGCGTAGTGTATATGGGCTCAACAGATGTTGTACGGCAGAGTGTTAATGTTGAACGTATGAAGATCTTAGGTACCGAAGTTCGGGCAGTAATAAGCGGGACACAAACACTTAAGGATGCGATTAATGAAGCTCTACGTGACTGGGTGACAAATGTAAGGTCAACTTATTATCTTATAGGTTCTGCTATAGGGCCGCATCCGTATCCGTTGATCGTACGTGATTTCCAGTCGGTTATCGGGAATGAGGTTAAGTCGCAAATACAGGATGCTGAAGGCAGGTTGCCGGATTATCTTCTTGCCTGTGTTGGCGGAGGGTCAAATTCTATTGGTTTATTCTCACCGTTCTATAATGACCGTAAAGTAAAAATGGTGGGGGTCGAAGCTGCGGGGAAGGGGTTACACACCGGGATGCATTCCGCGAGTTTAACGCAAGGGAAGGCCGGTGTCCTGCATGGAACTAAGACGCTGATCTTGCAGGATAAGGATGGGCAGATCGCACCCGCGCATTCAATCGCAGCGGGGTTGGACTATCCGGGGGTCGGGCCTGAACATGCGTTTTATAAAGCTTCAGGGCGTGCGGAGTATGTGTCAATAACAGATGATGAGGCGGTGGAAGCGTTTAAGTTGTTGTCACGTATGGAAGGCATTATCCCTGCGTTAGAGTCTTCACACGCAGTCGCACAGTTGATGAAGATGAAAAAAAGGTTTAAGCCTAAAGATATCGTTGTGGTGTGTGTCTCCGGAAGAGGGGATAAGGATATTGAGGTTGTGATGAATTATAAGGCACGGAAATAATGGTTTATGAATAATAGGCTGGAGAATAAGTTTAAGGCTCTCAGGAAATCCGGGCGGAAGGCGTTGGTGATATACGTTACCGTAGGAAATCCCGGAGTTTCTGCAACGGAACGTATTGTAAAAACACTGTCTTCCTCCGGTGCGGATATCATTGAACTCGGGATGCCGTTCTCAGACCCCATCGCTGATGGCCCGGTGATTCAGGCGTCGTCGTTTAAGGCGTTGGAACACGGGGTGGATTACGCAAAGTTTTTGGCGTTAGTGAAACGGTTACGCCGGCAAATTGATACTCCGCTGGTGGTGATGACTTATTATAACGTATTGTTCCATCGCGGGAAAGAGTTGTTCCATGAACTTTCATCCGCGGGGGTTGACGGTCTTATTGTTCCTGATCTGCCGTTAGAGGAAAACCGCGGGTTTTCTGTTCAGGCAGCTAGGTGCGGGTTGGCGTTTATTCAGATGGTAACCCCGACTACACCGGAGAAACGTGCGAAGGATATCTGCAGAAAAAGCAGGGGGTTTGTCTATGTTGTTACCCTCACAGGTGTTACCGGCGCGAAGAATGGCTTACCTGCGGAATTACTGGGGAATCTACAAAAATTAAGAAAGTGTACGGATAAGCCGTTGTGTATAGGGTTTGGGATTTCGAAGCCGGAACATGTTTTATCCGTCAAGAAGTATATCGACGGAGTGATTATCGGCAGTGCGGTGATTAAGATTATTAATAAGTATGGTGATACCCGAAAACTATATCCTGCATTGTCGCGGTATATCAATAAGATGAAGGCTGTGTTATAGTATAGGTTGATAATTACAGTGGTGTTGGGTTATAATATATAATAAATATAGTAGTTTGATGCTGAGATTGATTATTGTATAAGAGGTGATGTTATTATGCTGAAAATTAAGACTGAGAATCCTGAGAATAAAGAAAAAGTGGTGGTACAAACCCCGGCGGGTAGTATTGCTGATAATACTCAGCCAGTAGTGCCGGTGCAGCAGCAACCGCCGCAACAGCAGGGTAAGGGTATGCCCGACGGGTTGTGGGTTAAGTGTAAGAAGTGTGAAGAGATAATTTATAATAAGGAACTTGAGGATAATCTTAAGGTATGCCCTAAATGCGGGTATTATTTCAGGATGAAGGCTCATGAACGTATCAAAATGCTTGCTGATGAGGGAACTTTTAAGGAGTATGATCCGGATATCATGCCGGTTGATATCCTGAACTTTTTGTCGTATCCCGAAAAAAAGCCGTATGCTGATAAATTGAAGTCAGAACAAAAAAAAACTGGGCTTAATGAAGCGGTAGTAACCGGGGAATGTGAACTCAGCGGGGTTAAAGTAGGGATCGGGGTTCTGGATTTTTATTTCCAGGGCGGTAGTATGGGTAGTGTTATGGGTGAAAAAATAGCTAGGCTCGTTGAAAAATCTATCCTCAAAAAAATGCCGGTGGTCATTGTATCCGCATCAGGCGGGGCAAGGATGCAGGAAGGTATTTTGTCGTTAATGCAGATGGCAAAAACGTCAGCTGCAATCGGGAATTTGTCGCGTCATAAACTGCCGTATATTTCTGTGATGGTTGACCCTACCTCGGGTGGGGTGACTGCATCGTTTGCAATGCTTGGAGATGTTAATATAGGCGAGCCCGGGGCATTTATTGGTTTTGCAGGGCCTGTGGTTATTGAGCAGACAATACGGCAGAAATTGCCGCCGGGGTTCCAGAGCGCTGAATTTTCACTTGAGCATGGGTTGGTGGATATTATTATTCCCAGAAAAGAACTTAAGGCTGCATTGCACAGGCTGTTGGGATATATGCTGGCTAAGCCGGTAGCGAAACAGTAATTATTCCTGTTTTAATTAATGGCAAATCTTAAACTTAACCGCCAAGGAAGTTATGAGTCTGCTCTGAAGTTATTGGATAGTTTTGGGCTGTACTCAATGAAGTTCGGGTTGGTACGGATACGCGGAGCGCTGAAAGAGTTAGGAAATCCGGAACGCCGGTTTAAAGCCATTCATATCGCGGGGTCTAACGGTAAAGGTTCGGTCTGCGCGTATGTGAGTAACGTGCTTTTTCATTCAGGGTTTAACGTCGGGCTGTATACCTCTCCGCATATCTTAGATGTGCGTGAACGCGTAGCATATAATAATTGTGTTATCACAAAAAATGAGTTTGCTGCGTTGGTATTCAAATATTATCGTCATGCTAAAAAGTGGTATTTAACATATTTTGAATTTCTTACATTACTTGCGTTTGTGTACTACGCTGAAAAACAAGCGGATTTTGTTGTTCTGGAAACAGGGCTGGGGGGTAGGTTGGATGCTACAAATGTTATTACTCCACCGCTGGTGGCTGTTATCACAAGTATAAGTTATGAGCATACGTATCTTCTGGGTAATACATTATCCGCCATTGCAAAAGAAAAAGCTGGGATTATCAAACGCGGAGGTATTACCGTCACAGGTGCGTTGCCAAGTGATGCTGCGAAAGTAATTAAACGTATTGCAAAAAAACTTGGGAATGACTTGTATATTTTTGATAAGGATTTTGGGGTAGTTCACGGTGTGGTACCTGGGATTAAGGGTGATGTACAGAAGATTAATGCTGCGGTTGCGGTAAAAACTATTAATGCTTTGGAGAAGTATAATATTATTATACCGCAGAATATTATTAAACACGGGATTGAGTCAGCAAGTATACCCGGCAGGTTTGAAGAAAAGGTTGTGGGGTACCGGCATAAAAAGATTAGGTTTGTCTTCGATATAAGCCATAACAGTGATGCGTTGGGTATGTTAATGCAGGCTCTAGAAAAGTTTTATAAGAACAAAAAAAAGGTTATTATCTTCGGTGTATTGAAGGATAAGGATATTGAACGGATCGGGGATGTGCTCCTTAAGAACAACGGGGTTAAGTATATCCTCTGTAATCTTAAAACACCGCGGAGTGCCGATGTTAATGAGGTTGCAAAGGTGTTATACCGTAAAGGTATCCGCGATATTGTTATTTCGGATAATATAGAGGACGCGGTGTACGCTGCAGCGGGGAAGTGTTATGTCAAGAACGCAGTGGTGGTTGTTACCGGGTCGTTTTATACCGTAGCGGAAGTTAAAGAGTTAGTAGGGATATGATTGATGCTTATATGAAAACAATATTTTGGGTGCAGAGGTTAATGTTCTTGGTAGTTTTAGCGGCGGGAATATTATGCACTGCGGGAAGTGTTGTTGCCCGTGCGGAAGAAATGCGGTTCAGTGCGGATGGCGTAGTCTATGATAATGCAACAAATAATGTTAACGCCGAGGGGAAGGTTAAGCTTTCATACGGTGAGACAAAAATTGATGCGGGCCACGCGGTGTTTAATATCGATACAAAAATTGTGATCGCAACGGGTGCGGTGACGATTGTTGAGGGTAAGAATACTATTGTTGCAGAAAAAACGGTGTATGATATGTCCTTAAGCAGCGGGGTGATTTACGGGTTAAAAATTACGGTGCCGCCCTGGATGATTTCTGCTGAAACAACGGAAAAGCCGGATGTTAAAACGTTGAATACTAAGAATACATTATTCACAACGTGTGATGCGGAGAAGCCGCATTATTACTTAAAAACTGATAAATTGTCACTTGTGTATGACGATAAAATGATGGCGGCGGGGACTGTATTGTATATACGAAACATCCCGGTGTTTTATTTACCGTTTTATTATAGGTCATTAAAGGGTAAGCATATTAATGTTGAACTTTATCCCGGGTACGGCGGGGTGGAGGGCGCGTACTTGCGGACACGGATAGGGTATCCGTTGATTGATCATACCTACACAAAGTTGTTAGTGGACATGTATGCCAATAAAGGTAACGGTATCGGCGGGGAGATGAGTTATGACATTCCAAATATTTTTAACGGCGGGATGAAAGGGTCAGTTTACGGGTACTACATAGACGAACGGGATACACTCCTAAAAAGAGGTAATGTGTTGTTCAAACACTGGCAGGAGCTTACCCGTGGGTTGGTGTTCACAACGGATGCAAGTTATTTTAGTGATGAAGGGTTTAATGATACATACGTACGGGATAGCTGGTTGCGGGTTAACCGTAATATAGGGTCAAACCTGTCGTTGACTTATAACAGTGCGTGGTATACACTGCGGATGTTTTACGATGAGCAAAGGTATTGGGATGTACTTAAGAAAACGTATGAGGTTAGTACATTATCATCGCCGGGGTTGAGTTTTAGTACGCAGCCGCGGAATGTGTTTAATCTGCCGTTGAGGTATACTACCGCAATGAATTTTAGTAATGCATATTCAAATACCGCAGGGTGTTATATTAATTCAGTAAGCCCGGTAGTTGAGTTTAATCATAATATGCGGTTATTTAAAAAGTTTACGTTATACGAGAATTTTGGGGTGAGGTATAATTGGCAGGATAAGGTTTCGAGTACTGTCCAGACACCGGTATCCTTGGGGTATGATTACGGCGGGGTGTCACTCAGGAGTTCTTTGGGCCGGTATGTAACTCTGGATACCGGGATTAATTATGAGCATCAGGTGTCAAGTATAATTACCCGCAGTGTCGTACCTCTTTCCAGTATGATAAGGTTCGGGTATATCGGTGATGTTTTGATTAATACGCAGTACGATGTGTTATCCTCGTCATGGTCGGTTCTGAATGCAAGCTGGAGATTCAATTTTATGCGCGGGCTCGACGTGACATTGCAGAACAGTTATGATTTGTATACCGGGCGGGTGGGGTTTATTCAAGCTGATTTTCTTGTGGGTAGGCGGTTTGGGAGTAATTTTAATCTCGGGATGAGTTATGTGTTCAGCCCTGCCGTAGAATTACCGGTAATTCCCGTGGATACCGCAAACCTATGGGCTGCGTTGAAGCTAAACCTCTGGGATCAGTGGTTCCTGCGGTTAGTTCTGAGGCAGGGGATGACAAACTTTCCGACCTCGCCTGTTCTAAATATTTACCCTCCTGCGGAACAGGAAATCGGTATCACCCGTGACCTGCACTGCTGGATCGTTAGGTTGTATTACCGTCAACGCGCGTTAGTGAATGAGTTCTGGTTTTCTATTGATTTAAAGGCGCATATGAGTAATACAGGCGCAAGATATGATACTTCCAGCGAACTTGAATGGTATCCTTATCGCTAAAAAACCTGATTTGTGAAAAAAAGTACATACGTTTGTGTTTGAAGTTATACCCCATTATATAATAAAATATATAGTTTATTGTAAAGTGGAGGATGAATGAGAATACTTATTACCGGTGTGACGGGTTTTGCAGGGAGTCATTTACTTGATCTTTTAGTGAAACAAAAAAAGGTTGAGATCCACGGGACGTACCGCTGGAGGTCGAAGCTTGAGAAGATTCAGCATAATCTTGATAAAATTGAACTCCACGAATGTGACCTGCGGGATATGTCGTCCGTACGCAGGACATTGAATTCCGTAAAGCCGGATATTATGTTTCATCTCGCAGCGCAAACGTTTGTCCCAATGTCATGGGATGCGCCGGTGGATACTTACGAAACTAATGTCCTTGCGCAGGTTAATATTATGGAATATTACCGTGAGGCAAAAGATACCTGCCGTTTAATTGTTCCGATATCGTCGGAAATATACGGGCAGGTTTACCGTAAAGAGTTGCCGGTGAGGGAAACTAATACTTTACGCCCTCTATCTCCGTATTCCGTTTCAAAAGCTGCACAGGATATGGTGTGTTACCAGTATTTTAGGTCGCATAAGGTTGATAGCGTGCGTATCCGCGCGTTTAATCATGATGGCCCGCGTCGTGATGATGTGTTTGTATGGTCAAATTTTGCGAAACAAATTGCGGTGATTGAAAAGGGATTAAAACCGCCGGTGATAAGAGTCGGGAACCTTGACCCGGAACGGGATTACGTCGATGTGCGTGATATGGTTCGCGCGTACTGGCTGGCATCACAAAAATGCCCTCCTGGTGAGGTTTATAATGTGTGTACCGGTAAGGCAAAAAGAATCGGGGAGTACCTCGAACAACTGGTGAGTAATTCTAAAATCAAACTAAAAGTTGTTGTGGATAAACAGCGTTTTCGCCCGACGGATACACCGGTTATGGTAGGGGATTATTCTAAGTTCAAAAAAGCAACCGGGTGGGTGCCTGAGATTGAGTTCAGGCAAACGTTGAAGGATTTACTTAATTACTGGCGGGAAAGGGTGTAAATGAAAGGGTTGATACTCAGCGGAGGGAAAGGTACGCGGTTGCGGCCTATCACTCATACTAATGCTAAGCAATTGATTCCTATCGCGAATAAGCCCATACTGTTTTATGGGATTGAAACTCTGAGGGATGCAGGGATTATTGATATCGGTATAGTGGTGGGTGATACTGCAAAAGAAATTCAGGCGGCTGTCGGGGATGGGAGTAAGTTCGGTGTACATGTGACGTATATCCCGCAGGAAGCGCCATTAGGGTTGGCGCATGCTGTGCTTATTTCAGAAAAGTTTATCGGGGATAATAAGTTTGTTATGTACCTCGGGGATAATCTTATTAAAGAAGGTATCCATGGGTTGGTAAAAAAGTTTGTTAGTGTCCCGCCTTCCGGTGCGCAGATATTGCTCGCTCATGTGCCAAACCCGAGGCAGTTCGGGGTGGCGAAGCTTGAGGGTGAGAAAGTTGTTGAATTAATAGAAAAACCTGAGATCCCGCCGTCTGACCTTGCATTGGTTGGGGTGTATATGTTTACTCCAAAAATATTTGAAGCGGTGAAGAATATTGTACCGTCAAAACGTAATGAGTTGGAGATCACGGATGCTATTCAGTATCTTATTGACCATAAATTTGATGTTATACCGCATATTATCTCCGGGTGGTGGAAAGATACTGGTAAACTTGATGATTTGCTGGAAGCTAATTGTTTAATATTGAACTCAGTTACGAGTGATATTAAAGGCGAGGTTAGCGGTGATACAAAGATTACGGGTAATGTTGTTATTGAAAAAGGGGCGAAGGTTTTGGGGTCAACATTATGCGGGCCGTTGGTTATCGGCACGGGGAGTGTTATCAAAAATTCGTATATCGGGCCGGATACATCAATTTATTTTTCGGTTAACATAGAATCCAGCGAAATTGAACGCTCAATTGTATTAGAAAATTCTAAGATCGTTAATATCCATAAGCTTGTTGATAGTTTAATCGGGCAAAATGTGGAACTCATAAAACAAATGAATGCTTCTTCCAATTACCGTATTATGGTTGGGGATTCCAGTAAGATGGAGCTTGTATGAAAATGATTATCCGGGATTCAATACTTATTGACTTGGTTGTGCATAAAGATCCCCGCGGGCAGTTATTCGAAATTATGCGGAGTGATGCCAGGTATTTTCACGGGTTTGGCCAGGCGTATGTCACTGCGTGTAATCCCGGGTATGTGAAAGCATGGCATTACCACAAAAAACAGTGGGATAATTTTTGTGTGGTAAACGGTAAGATGAGAGTTGTGTTATACGACAACCGTGAAACATCTAAGTCCTGCGGGAAAGTGCAGGTTATTGATTTGTCTTCTTCAAAACCGCAGCTTCTGATTATCCCGCCGAAGGTTGTGCATGGGTTTGCGTGTATCAGCAAAAAAGCTTGTTATGTGCTTAATATGCCGACAAAACTGTATAATTACAAAACACCGGATGAGTTCAGGATTCCATTGGCATCTGAAACTGTGCCTTACAGGTTATGGAGGAAGTGTAAGGGATGGTAATGAAAAACTGGAGGTTAATTTTTTATGCGGTTACCCTGGTACTAGTTTTTTTTGTGTATTCCGGGATATTGGTGGAAGGAAAAATTAATTTAGTGCCGGATAATTATAATTATTTTAAGGATCTTGCCCTGGCATTACAGTCAGGTAAAGTGGATATCGCGTATCCCGCAGAAACTCAGGCACATGATCTTGTGCAGTATAATAACAAATATTTTCTTTATTGGCCGCCGGTACCCGCGGTTGTGTATATTCCGTTAACGATGATGTTTGGAAGGAATACGCCGGATGCGTTTATTACTGCAATGTTTGGTATGGTTAATGTCCTTCTTTTTATAATATTACTTGAATTATTTGTGAAGAAGTATAACATCGGGTTGGGGTTTACGGGAATAACCGCTCTCGCGCTATTCTGGGCGTTCGGGACTGTGCATTTTTATATGTCAAGAGTTGGGAGTGTGTGGTATACGTCTCAGGTGTTGGCGCAAACGTTTTTGTTGCTATCAATCATTTTTGTGTTAAAAAGTAAGAGTGTACCCAATATTTTGTGTTCGGGTATATTCTACAGCCTGGCGGTATACACCAGGAATGATTTGGTATTTACAATATTCTTTATTGCAGCGATTTATTTTACACATACCAGAGATGCTGGTAATGGGAAGTATAGTTTAAGCAAAATTGCGGTATTCCTCGTACCATTTGTTTTATTATCATTAACAAATCTTGCATACAATTATTCGCGGTTTGGTAATGTTTTTGATAATGGAATAAAGTATCACAGGATGGACTCTCATTTTACGGAAGATTATGCAAACCACGGGTATTTATCTGCGCATTATCTGTTACGCAACTTTTATACCGAGGTAGTCCATGCGCCGTATTTCAAGAAAGAGTTTCCATTTTTTAAGTTTGATGCGGAAGGGTACGGGTTTTTGTGGGTTTCGCCATTATTGATATTATCGGTTATTAATTGCGGGTATTACAAAAACGCAGTGATAAAAAATTTGTTGCGTAAACCCGGAGTAAAGTCAAACTGTAGTTATGGCGATACTGTTGTTATGACCGGAGCATTGGCGGCTGGGATTACCGTTGCGGGAATTATTATGATGGTCATGGGTACGGGTTGGGTGCAGTTCGGGTCACGGTATAGTTTGGATTATCAACTGGTGATGGTATTGTTTGGATTATTTATTTTAAAGGATGTTAGTATCAGGAAGTTGGTAGTACCATCAGCGTTGTTGATAGCAGGTTCTATCTTTATGAATTATCATGGTATGAAGTATTATTTGAATCAATAAAGGGGGATGTGTGCCCAATAAAAACGGAGTTACAAAAAAATGCAAAGTATTTTAGTTACCGGCGGGGCAGGGTTTATCGGGTCAAATTTTGTGAGGTATATCCTGAACAAGTATGCCGGTTACAAAATTATTAACCTTGATAAACTGACTTATGCGGGTAACCGTAATAACCTGGCGGATGTTATGGATAATCCTAACCACGAGTTTGTGAAGGGTGATATCTGTAACGCCGCGCTTGTAACGCAACTGGCGGAGAGGGTTGATGCTATCATAAACTTTGCAGCTGAAACTCATGTTGACCGCGCGATTATGTCACCCGGGGTGTTTATTAAGACAGATATGGCTGGGACGCATACATTGCTTCAGGCAAGCCGTAAGTTTAAGCATAAAAAGTTTGTGCAGATTTCAACGGACGAGGTTTATGGTTCAACCGCACAGGGTAAGTTTACCGAGGAGAGTAAGGTAGCGCCTTCAAATCCGTATTCCGCATCAAAAGCTGCGGGTGACCTTCTGGTGTTGTCATACTTCAAAACTTATGGTATGCCGGTGTGTGTTACGCGTTCATCCAATAATTTTGGGCCGTACCAGCATCCTGAAAAGTTTGTGCCTTTATTTATTACTAACGCTCTGCAGGATAAGGAGTTGCCTCTATACGGTGACGGTAAAAATGTTAGGGATTGGTTGTACGTAGAAGATAACTGTGCAGCGATTGACGCGGTGTTTCATTCCGGGATAAACGGTGAAATTTACAATATCGCCGGGGGGAATGAGGTGTCAAACAAAGAACTTGCTGGGAAGATTGTTTCTACCCTGGGGAAGCCAATGAAGCTTATCCGGTACGTAAAAGACCGGCCTGGGCATGATAAACGGTATGCGGTTGAGACAAAAAAGATTACTGAACAACTTGGGTGGAGGCCGGAACATACGTTTTTGTCGGCTCTAATATACACAATTAAGTGGTACCAGGAAAATTCTGTGTGGTGGGAGAAAAAACGTAACCGCAATTTCCTGGAATTTTATAGTAAACAGTACGGGGATAAGTGAAGTTGGTATTGATGAAATGAAAATATTGATTACCGGGATAAATGGTATGCTGGGGTATGCGTTGTACCGCGTATTTTCTGTACAAAACGGGTATCATCTTTATGGGTTGGATACAAAAGAGCAGGGAAGCGCGTATGAACTTCAAGGGTATGCCCGCGTGGATATTACCAATGCGGAGAATGTGTATGGCGCAGTGACAAAAATTAATCCTGATATCGTAATCCATACAGCAGCGTATACGGATGTTGATAAAGCTGAAACTGAACCTGATCTTGTACACAAGATTAATGCGTTGGGGACACGGAATGTTGCGCTGGCATGCCAGAGGTTTGATGCTGCAATGGTATATTTTAGTACGGATTATGTGTTTGACGGGAAGTTAGAGAAGTATCAGGAGTATTCAGTACCGCATCCGTTGAACGTTTATGGTGAAAGTAAACTCCAGGGTGAACACTATATCCGCGGGTTGCTGAGTAAGTTCTATATCGTTCGTACATCGTGGTTGTTCGGGTCAAACGGAAAAAGTTTTGTGGGGACTATACTCTCAAAAGCGGTTAATAGTAAGAGTATTGAAGTTGTGGATGATCAAACCGGGTCACCTACTTATACTGTGCATTTAGCGTCAGCGGTTGCGGAGTTGGTTGGACGCCAGAATCCGGGATTATACGGTATATGGCATATAACAAATACCGGCTCCTGTACGTGGTATCAACTTGCGGAGTATGCGGTTAAATTAAAAGGTATAAACTGCGCTGTAATGCCAATAACGACGAAGAAGCTTAACCGCCCGGCGGTGCGCCCAAGAGTTTCTGTACTAGAAAACCGCTGTTGGCGGGTTGAAGGGTTTAAGCCTCTGCCTTCATGGCAGGATGGGGTAATTGATTATATCGGGGAGGTAGGTATAGATGAGTAAAAGGTATTTAGTAACCGGCGGGGCGGGATTTATCGGGAGCCATATCTGCGATTATTTGGTGAAGGCCGGTGCAAGGGTGAGGGTACTCGATAATTTTTGTGCGGGTAAGATGGAGTATTTAGCGGATATCAAGAATAAGATTGAAATCCAGAGGGGTGATATCCGGAACATAAGGGATGTTAGGAAAGCTGTAAAAAATGTGGATTACATTTTTCATGAAGCAGCACTGCGGTCAGTCCCAAGGTCAATCGATAATCCTGTAGATACTAATGATGTTAATATAACTGGAACGCTTAATGTATTAATCGCTGCACGGGATGCCGGGGTTAAACGCCTGGTTTACGCTGCGAGTTCATCAGCATACGGTGATTCTAAACTGTTACCGAAACGGGAAACACACTTACCGGCACCGATATCGCCTTATGCCGTTGCAAAACTTACCGGCGAGTATTACTGCCGGACATTCAGTAAAACGTTTGGGTTAGAGACTATTGCGTTACGCTATTTCAACGTATTCGGCCCAAGGCAGTCGCCGGAATCTGCGTATGCTGCGGTAGTGCCGAAGTTTATTGAATGGGCGTTGGAAGGTAAGCCTATACAGATACACGGGGATGGGAAGCAGTCACGGGATTTTACGTTTATTGATAACGTAGTGTTAGCCAATATACTTGCAATGAGGGCAAAGCATGCCTGTGGTGAAGTTTATAATGTTGCGTGTAATGAACGATATACTGTTTTGCAGATAGCGCAAAATATTGGTAGAATATTGGGGAAGAAACTGGAATATAAGTTTTTGCCGGCACGCGCGGGGGATGTGAAACATACTCAGGCGGATATCAGCGCGATTAAACGTGCTTTGGGGTATAAGCCTAAAGTTGGTTTTGTTAAAGGGATGGAGATAACCGTAAAGTCGTTTTTATGAAGAAAAAAAGTGGAGTAATAACAAAAAAGGTTTGTGTCATAGGTACCGGTTATGTCGGGCTGGTGACCGGTACGTGTTTAGCTGAGATCGGGCATAAAGTTATTTGTGTGGATAATAATGCCGGGAAGATTAAGCTGCTGAAGGCCGGGAGGATGCCGATATATGAATCCGGGTTACGCGAACTTGTGCTAAAAAATGTTAAGTCTAAGAGATTAGGGTTTTCTTATAGTATAAGTGATAGCGTTAAGAAGTCGGACATAATATTTATTGCAGTTGGTACGCCAACCCGTGACGACGGGTCATCGGATTTAACACAGGTGGAACGTGTTGCTTCAGAGATTGCGCGTAATGTTAACGGTTATAAAATAGTGGTAGAAAAATCTACGGTACCCGTAGAAACCGGTGGGTGGGTAAAGAAAACTGTGCAGCGGAATAACCGTTCTAAATGGCAGGTGGATGTCGTGTCAAATCCGGAATTCCTTAGGGAAGGGTCGGCGGTACATGATTTTCTTAACCCTGACCGTATAGTTCTTGGTGTGGAGACTGCAAAGGCGGAGAAAGAACTTCAGGAACTTTATGCGCCGTTGAAGGCAAAAATGTTGGTTACTGACATAAAAAGTGCGGAGATTATCAAACACGCGTCAAATTCGTTTCTCGCGACTAAGATTTCGTTTATCAATGCTGTAGCGAATGTGTGTGAACGCGCAGGGGCGGATATCGAAAAGGTTTCTGAAGGTATGGGTTTGGATAAGCGTATAGGCCCTGCGTTTCTTAAAGCCGGGTGCGGGTTCGGCGGGTTTTGTTTCCCCAAAGATTTGCGCGCGTTCGGGTGGATCTCAAACAAGCTTGGGTATGATTTCGCATTGCTAAAGGAAGTTGATAAGGTTAATCAATTACAAAAAGAGTT
>JBBAAG010000064.1 GCA_041658405.1 Elusimicrobiota bacterium | reverse complement strand
TACCCATACCCGGCGCTGTGATGCGCACCCGCCACTACGCCGTCAATCCCGACCATCGGCACAATCTTGAAAGTGTATCGTTTCAACAG
This sequence comes from Elusimicrobiota bacterium, assembly GCA_041658405.1. Taxonomy (NCBI): domain Bacteria; kingdom Pseudomonadati; phylum Elusimicrobiota; species Elusimicrobiota bacterium. The sequence continues at coordinate 18,229 of JBBAAG010000064.1, read as the reverse complement.
ATCCCGTGACTCGGGTGCGAGCAACGCCCTAACCACTCCTTCAATCCCCCAACTACCGGTGATTTCGTCAGCGTCTTCCCGCGCAATGAGGACTACCATATCCCCAGCCGACGGGGCGTCCGTAATGCTCAGGACCGGTTGAGGGAACCCGTTTCGGGTTGTGCCAAGAGTGCCGATTGTTACACGAGGTTCGTTTTTAAAAAGTTTAAGCCAGTCCAGCATATCGCTGTAGGTGTATGGATGGTGGTAACTCACGTATGCTTCATCCTCGGTGAACCTGTGGCTGAATCTGTACTTACCTGGATCCTGAAAGTGTTTCTCGATGTGGTCTACCGGTTGCCAACGTTTACGGTCATAGCTGAATAGGGGTTTGACAATATCTCCTGACTTAATCCACCGTCCCTTTCCTTCATCATAATTGGAATTATTGATATTGCGGCATGTGAATTCAAAAATGACCTCGCGATCCCGGCATCCCTTAATTCTGAAAAAGAAACGGTACCACGTATCCTGCCTCAGTATGATGTGATACCAATCCATGCCCAGGCGGACAACACGGTCCAGAGAACCGTTTTCGAAATCAGCGTCAAACAATAACGGCGAGCTGCTGATCCTCGCTATCGCTTCCCGAGCAGTACGCTCCATATCCTCAAAAGACGTCATAATAATTTCTCCCTCTGTGTTTTAACATTGTTTATTATGTGAATTAACATTGAAAATACTATCCTTCCTTAACCATTATACTCAATAATTCCAGCTAAGCGTAACCATCGCACCGGTACCGCTGAAACCTGTAGTACTGCCGGTTCCCGGTTTCCCGCTATAAGCCAAAACATTCACCTGAAATTTATCGTAGGAGCGCTGCCACGCAGTAAAATATGTGGTATCACTTGTCCGCCAATTATAGTACATCATAATATTGACTATGTCAGTAAGGCCGAACTTGTAGTCGGCTGTTACTGCTGATATTTCCGCGGATTCATACGTTGTATCCGATTTTATTCCTGTGTACACAGCCAGGTGTTCCACCTGTGCGTGGATACCCCAGGGGAATGTGTAGTCCATCCCGGCCATCCCAAGATAATTCCATAATTCATGGCTAGAATTTATTACCAACTGATTCGCTACGGCTTCACACCAGAAACCAATTTCAATATCAAGGTTTAAGTCAAGCCCGCACCGGCGTTCAGTCCCATCGTTTACCGGCAAAAATAACCGTTTCTTAGTTTCTACCGGGTCAACATAGCGTTGATGTATCGTCAACCCCGCCTCGCCAAACGGTATTGCGGTTTGCATACGCGCACCGTACTCCGGCCGTGTTTTGTCAGAGATGACTGCGTCTAATCCGCGAAGTTTATCGTTACCATACAAAACCCATGACCATATGTTTGTGTTATTAATAAAAAAGTAGCGCGCGAGAATACCGTATACGCCATCAGTGATTTTGAACGGATCCCGCGGATCTATACTATCAAACCACATTAATGGGCGTAACACTTTCCCCGGGCCAAAATTAAGTTTCTGTAACCCCACCCGTGTTTCAAACAACGACGACGAGTACCGCAGTGTTAACCTATAAAGATTAACATCCGCAGAACTAACCACTACCCCGTCATCAGAAAGTTTTGTAAAACCTGATATGTTTGCGGAAAGTTCAATATCTGTAAGCCTATCCCCTCCGAGGTCATAACCATACCTTACTTCCGGGATATACCGCACACCTGAAGAATATCTCCCGTCACTACTGTCATTGTATCCCGCTAATCCGGTAACCTGCCCCTGGAATTCAAAAGAGCGTATTCCCGCTGAAATTACAGGAAGGTTAGTAAATACGGTAATTAACGCTATACACAAGATTTTTTTCATTAAATATTTATAATACAAGTTCAGCGTTTGACTATTCCATACAACAGAAGATCAATAATACTTTCCTCACGTTCCTTAATGAACTTAGATTCATTACTCTTCTGCTTCTGAAACCATATCTTCGCGATAGGGCGTTCAATAAAATAAATTAGATTCATACCCATAACACTTATTAGCACCTGCTGCGGGTTGATCTTACGGAACACATTCTTTTTTACACCTTCAGAAAAAAAGCGGTTAAACAAATCAGGAAGAAAAAGCCCTGTATTTTTCTTTATACTATCCATAGCATCCTGAAACACATCAGACTCTGTTGCCACGGCTTCCAGCAATAGTTTACAGTAATCCGGATTCTCGGAAAATACGCGGAAATGTTTGCGAACTAAATGCTCGACCTTCATAATTTCATTTGTATTCTGATGTTCATACTCCGCGAGTTCTACGAGTATACCCTCGAATATTTTCATCAATATCTGAAGTACGGCTTCACGAAAAAGCTTGTCCTTACTCGCGAAATAGTAGTACACCATCGCTTTATTAACCTTTGCATGTTTCGCTATTTCTTCCATCCTCGTCCCATGCAAACCCTTTGACGCAAAAATCTTTATTGCCGTAAAAATAATTTTTTGTTTTGTATCCTTCATCATATCACCGAGTTAGTCCACTTCATACACTTATCCCCCCACATTGCCACAGGCTTACCCTGGATCTCCACTTTCACAACCTCGCACATGTTCGAACATCCGTTACACTCAAACGTACCGGGTTTAAAGCCCAGGTTTGATACATCGAACCCCCGGAACCGTGACGTGCCTTTAGATAACTGCATAAAACTTTTCGCGAGTAATGCCGCACCGATTGCACCCATTACGCCGTAATACTCCGGGACAATAACCTTACTGTTTAACTCCTTCTCAAACGCCGCGATAATACCCTTATTTGCAGCAACACCGCCCTGGAACACATACGGCGGGGCCAATGTTTTTCCCCGGCAAAGGTTATTAATATAATTCCGTACCAGCGCATCGCACAAGCCTTTGATAATATCAGATTTTGTAAACCCGAACTGCTGTTTCGCAACCATATCTGATTCCGCGAATACCGTACACCTCCCGGCAATACGCACATTCTCCGACGACGACACCGCGTGATCGCCAAACTGTTCAATCGGAATCCCAAGCCGTTCAGACTGGTGATCAAGGAACGACCCTGTCCCTGCAGCGCAAACCGTGTTCATAGAAAAATCTGTCACCATCTGGTCACGGATAATGATAAGTTTAGAATCCTGTCCCCCGATTTCAAACACTGTTTTTACATCAGGGTAATAATGCACAGCCGCACCGGCATGCGCAGTGATTTCGTTTTTCACAACATCCGCACCAACCATAATACTTATCAACTGCCGTCCGCTGCCGGTAACGCCTACTCCGCAGATATCAGTGTTTGTATCAATCTTTGCCTTAACATTCTTCAGGCCAAGTTTCACGCTTTCAATCGGCTGCCCGTTTGTACGGATATACTCTTCCGCAAGTACGGTTCCGCCGGGATCAATCGCAGCAACGTTAGTACTTACAGACCCCACGTCGATACCTAAAAATATTTTGTTCATCACACAGAGTCCCCTTTTTTTCTCACCTTTTTTGCTTTTATCAGTTCAACAAACGCTTCAATACGGGTAAGATTATTTGCCAAGCCCGACTGTTCGTCAATCGCTAATGTCAATACAGGGATATCCATATCCTTTGACAATTTAGGAAAAATACTTTGGCTCACGAGTTCCGGCAAACACGCAAACGGCATAAGGTGTATCACACCGTCAAACCCTTTATCCTTATAATCAATAGTATTCCCCAGTGTATGAACTTCATGCCCGCCGATCTTCATCCCGATATACCGTGCGCCTTTTTTCAGGATTTCGCGGTCAGATGTACGCGCCATAAACTTAGGCCACATATTATGGTCCATCCACTCAGATAAATACTGGTTTTTGTAAACCTCACACCCCTGTGACGCAAGGAAACTGTCAATGTTTCTGGTGATTGACGGTTCCATAACAACATAAATCTCGCCTACCAACCCTACCCGTATCCGATCCTCCGGGTGTTCAACTTTTCTTAACGGGACAGCTTTTAGTTTCTCGAAATATTCGCTTTCAATACGTTTCACTGACTTCGCATCCCACGCGTGTTTATCAAGTTCATCCTTAGCTTCCACAAAGATCCCGTCAAGCGCTCCGCGGGTAAGTTCGTACGCGCGGTTGATACACACAAACTTTTCCATTGCGTCAATCACATATCCCAAATGGTATACCACCCATAATGAATGAAGGACACGCAGCCATGATGACCGCGCCTTTATTTTCATTAAACTTTCCCAAAATATATCGAATTTCTGTGAGTACCCGTCAATAACAATTATGTCAATATCATACCCTAATGATTTCAAGATTTTTTTATGAACTTCACCGTAATACCCTGCCCGGCACGGGCCGCATCCGCCGGTAGTAATAATCGCCCCAGCACCTTGTTCAATTGTTTCTATATACGTCCCCATAATAACCTTAAACGGGAAACACGCGAATTCCGGGCTGTACCTCGACCCTAATTCAATCGTCCTCTGGCTTGGTATAGGAGGCAATAAAGTATCATGCCCCAGCATGTCCAGTATTTTTTTTACAATAACAATATTACCCATGTACGGGAATGTTATTTTCATTCTTCTTCCTTAATATCATATCGACAAACGCCTCCACCCGTGTCTGCAGATGATTCTCTCCGGTATGTTCATCCACACGGATTGTCATAAAGGGTTTCTTATACTTCTCAGAATCAAGTTCCAGCATCTTGCCAAGAAACGAGTCCGGCCCGCAGGCAAATGCGGTTACATGAATCACCCCGGCAATCCCCGGATCTTCAAAAAAATGGTATCCCGCGGATAAAAGTTTATTACTGAAAGTCCAGAATAACGGTTTACGGAAACGTTTCATCTGCTTATCCCTTTTCTTATACCCCAGCATCTCAAATGTTTCATACCCCACCCCGAGACTCTCTAACCGGTCCAGGACATCCATGCTTATATAATTGTCATACACGTTATACACATACCCTATAACGCCGAGTTTAACAGGGTATACCTTATTTATTTCAATTTTTTTATTATTCAACACAATACTATTCGCCTGATTACAATCATACCCCTTAAGACACTCCTTGCGGAATTCGTACCATTTAGCCGATGCAGCTTTAACTGCGGTTTTAATAACCTTATCTTCCACACAAAGCCTCCGCCCGAGTTCAAGATAATTTTTTGAAGTACCTATATCTTCATCCTGGGTTTCAATATCATGTGTAAGAAGTTTTTGTTCAAGTTCCGGGATTGTAAATTTCAGCATATCCGGCAACCCCAAGAATTTCGGGCAAAACGTTTCCCTGTCACGCAACGCAACTAAGCGGGGAACATATATATAGTCAACCCCGCGGCCCATAAGTTCAATTACGTGCCCCATATAAATTTTTATGGGTACACAAATCTCGGGTACCGCGTACCTCACGCCTTTATTTACAATTGCCTTCGTAGTTTTCCCTGACTCAACGACTTCCATCCCGATTTCAGTGAAAAATGTTCTCCAGTATGACCGGTAATAATTATTCACTAACGCCGATGGAATACCTATTTTTTTTGACACTAAACACTTTCCTCATAATACTATTATTAACGTAACCGTTTAACGATATCGTTAATTTTATAATATAAAAAAGGCGGAAGTATTGTCAATAGTTAAAAATGGTACGCCAACCCTTTGCTTTCAGCGGATTGAATATTCTTTAGTACCATGATACCTGTATCCAGATGCGTCCCTGTATATTTCTGGAATACAACCCTTGCGCTTTCTTTAGTCTTAACCCCCCCGGGCTTTAACGGCAAGTCGGAGATCAGCATCAAGGCGCCCATGGGAACTAATTTTGCAAATCCCACAGTGAACAACGTCGCGCATTCCATATCAACCGCCTGTACGCGTTCCGTTATCAACACTTTCTTAAACTCTTCGTTGAACTCCCAGAACCGTACATTTGTCGTGTGAATAACGCCATTATGATACTTCAACTCCCGGCGTTCAAGTTCCTCGCATACATACCGCTGGATCACAAACGAACTCAATGCCGGTACCTGCGGGGGCATATAATCGTTTGAAGTTCCTTCCCCGCGGATCGCCGCTACGGGATTAAAAAAATCGCCAACTTCATACTCGTTACGCAACCCGCCGCACATGCCAAGCATCAACACAGCATTGGGGCATACAAAAGATATAAGTTCGGTAATCAACGCAGCGACAGGCGAACCAACACTGTAATCTATGATTGATATTTTATTCTTTAGCGAATGACATGACCGCATAACAGACCCCTGACGGATAGCTACATGAAACTTTTTACTGAATATATTTACATAATGCTTAAAGTTGGACAACAAAATATACGGCTGAAACTCATCCTTCATACTGCCGGTATAACGTTCAAGCGTACTTATCCCCACACGGTCACGGGAAAACGTATTTATCTGTTCCATCGCCTCTTTCTCAAGATTATCATCCAACATATTTTATTACTCCTTAACTATTAATACTTCCCCGCCTCATCGACAAACGCCAACACTTTATCTGGATTATTCCTCTGGCACATAATACTTTCCACGATAGTATGCAGATGCGGTGCGCCTTCATCAAAGGATTTCCGTACCCACGAACGCACATCATCTTCAGTCATATCATTAACATGAAAACTTAGCAGCCTCCAGGTGAACGAACAATCCAGAACGGCCTTAATAATTTTGGGTGATAACTTCGCGGATACTGACGGGTCATAATGACCGATCCCTGCTTTTTTTAAATACGGCAGATGATCTGGTGATAGATTTTCGCAATGCAACCCGCGTGTACCACTGGAAATACCGGTATACATCAAATCCCAGTACGGCAACACATACTCATCCCATAATGCCGGAGAGATTAAACTCGCAAAATCATCCGCAAGATGCCCTCCGGGAGTAACACCTTCCTGCCCGCGAAGTTTACGGTTAAATTTAACAAACTTAACTATATTCCCGGTAAGCAACTCCAAAAACTTTTTTGTTTCTTCCGGATAATCATAGATATCCATATAAAACCCCTGCCCGCGCATAAGTACAGCAGTAGTAACCGGCCCTTCATGCCCGAACCCGGAAAACATTACATTTTCTTCCGAGAACACAGATTTTAGGTACTCATAAAACTTATACTGAAATTTAAACACCTCATTATTACCAAATTCAATATCTTGTTTTAACAGTTCAATCCCTTCCTTAATAGAAGATACAAACGGCCTAACCCCGGGCTCACCGTTTGACGTGTACTCAAGTTTACCCCCCAGGCAGCAAATATGGCCGTAGGATATACTCGGGCATTGCACTTTCGGGTGTACCAGAGAATTACCAAATACTTCCTTTGATTTTATCCGCCCGGTTCTATAACATTCCGCGCAACGCGCGAAATCCGTATAAAACTCGCCCATAGTAACCCCGCTGAGGTACGGCAACGCTGCAACACCAACCCGCGCGGAATACCTGATTCTGTTAACTTCAACCATACAAACCCCTCAATACTTCTTCAGTAATTCACGTCGATACTTTTCCGCGGACATATTATAAATTGCATTAATCTGTGCTTTTGTAAAATACTTCATTGTACCGTTAGCTTCGGCAAGTAACGCAGTTTTCGCTGCTGATTCAACAAGGAGTGTGCGGTAGAACGCTTCAGTTAAGTTCGACCCAACAGTCAGCAAACCGTGGTTGCAGAGGAAGACAGAGTTGTACCCTTGCGCAATAACTTTTTTTACGGCATCCGCCAACTTTTTCCCGCCGGGCTCGATAAACGGTAACGCCGGTACTTCCGGGCCAAGCAACGCTGCGAAGTCGGGTGTGAATGCGCGTAACGGTTTTATACTCATCGCCCAAGCAGTACTGTAGTCCGGATGCGTATGTACCACCGCCATAACGTCAGGCCGGACTTCATAACAGCCGAGGTGCATACTAATCTCGCAGGTAGGCCGCATCGCACCGTCGACAACTTTACAGGTGTTCATTTCCACGCCAATATAATGTTTTTCAAGAGCCGACTCGAAACACGCACCGCTGGCTTTCATATACACAACATCACCCGCCCGTGCGCTGGTATTTCCACCGGGACCAACGACAAGCGCGTACTCCGCGATCCTGCGCCCGATTTGAACCAACTCTGTTTTAACATTTTTCGCTAGTTTGTTGTTCAGCTTTGACATTTTTCACTCTCCATAATCATGTTATTGTTATACCTATTATACTCTGTTTTTACAACCCTGCGATATGGGTTAATGCCTTTACGTCAACCCCTGGCGGAGCTAATTCCCCGATCTTAGTGAAATACCCCGTCCGCTGGACACGATCAGGGAATACCTGCTGTGCCCACTCGCTGTTAAACCCTTTATTCAACAACTTACCCATAACGGTATGCCCGTAGATAAACTCTGCGCCATGCTGGAAATCATCAACATACGGTGCGAGGTCAGGCACTGTGAAATCATCTACCACCCTCTGCCCGTACTTATTCATCTCAGTCCCCGCGATTACAGGTAACTGCAAATCCTGTGCAATGGTAAGAAGTTCGTGTAGTTTGCTTATCTTAAACATTTTTGTTTTATCATTAACATTCCAGTTGCGTTCCGGTATAACATTCACCGCAACCACGCCTTTGTTAATCATAAATTCTAAATACTTCTGGCATACGCGTTCCCCGTCGTTAGTACCATCAAGCCATGCGAGTGTCGGCAACGCATCCGCTGAAACTATCATACGTACCACATCGTCGAGTATAGGAAAACTTTCGGCATCAGGTTGTACATACGCCACACCACCGTATTTCATTAACCTCCCGCGGATAAGTTCCTGTAAATCCGCCGGACGGTCAATCACTGCACTAACATCCTTGCGGGTAATTGCGATTTTTTCTGCCCAATACTTAGCGTGTTCCATCGGGTCGGCACTAAATTTGTCATTAACAACCCGGCTTAACGCCGCGAATATATGCCGTTCAGTAACATTCCCTGCGGGTGTTAAAGGTACAACGTGTGAGTCATAATCAAGATTTACGTCTCCGAGGTATTCATTAATCCTATTAACAATCCCGGCATTCCTTTGTTTTGCGGCATCACGCATCCGTGTCATCATTGCCATAGGTTCGGTATGAACTCCCGGTTTTTTATAAAACCCGGTACCCATGAAGTAACACACCCCGGGCTCTTTTGGCGAGTTCATAACCTTTTGCGCGTACTCAGAAACAAACACACGTGTCTCCAGCCCAACCACGGTTTTTATGCCAAGCACAGCCCCTGCTTCCAGCGCTTCATCCAGGCTATCCAAAACATCAAATTCTACTATCCCAACAGTATCAACCCCTGCTTTAAACGCTTCCCATACAACACGCTGCGGTGTGAACCCATACCCGTTAAACGAATAAATTGTATGGCAGTGCAGGTTAGAATACATTGTCTTCGGGTAAAGCGGTACTTCCCCGTGTATTACACATTTTTTTAGTTCACGTAACGCGTTTACCCTGCGGGTAACATTATGATGGCCAAGTAATTCTTCGAGCTCAACCGTTGTTTCAACCATAAACCCTGTCTATGTTTTTATCAAATCTTATCTTACCGCATCTCCTGCCCGCCGGTAACGTTTACCGCCTGCCCTGTCATATACGCAGCTTTCTCACTTGCAAGAAAGACAACAATGTTCGCCACGTCGTTATACGTACACCCGCGCCCTAACGGTACCTGGTCCATATACTTTTTCTTAACTTCCTCTTTTGTGATACCCCATTTTTTGGCATACTGTTCGTACAAACTATCATTCCACAACGGCGAGTCAAGCAGGTTACCCGGGCACACAGCGTTAACGCGAATCCCGTAAGGCGCAAGGTCTAATGCCACGCTTTGCGTTAACCCGATTCCGCCGAACTTCGACGCTGCATACGCGGAGTTACGGAAACTGCCTTTTTTCCCGGATTTTGAATTTATCTGTATGATAACTCCTTGTTTTTTAGGAATCATCACACGCGCTGCTGCGCGCGCGCAGAGGAAATAGCCGTTAAGATTGACATCCACAACTTTTTTCCAGTTAGCATACGGGAACTCTGCGATATCAAACGCCTGGAGTATCCCCGCGTTACTCACAAGAATATCGAGCTTCCCAAACTTTTCAACCGCAGTGTTTACCATCGCGTCAACATCGTTTTCGTTGGTAACATCAACTTTTACAGCAACAGATTTGCGCTCATACTTTTTCACAATATTTTCCGCTACGACACCGCACTTATCCGTGTTGATATCCGCAATCACGACGTCACACCCTTCCTCCGCCAGGCGATACGCCAACGCTTCACCCAACCCCTGCGCTGAACCGGTAACAACCGCAACTTTATTTTTTAGTTCCATAATAAAATCCTTTTCACCGCATATTTTCGGTAATCACGATAATACTTTTTAACCCCGCACCGCTCCGCGTGGTTTCCATAGCGTCAACAATTTTTTCTAACGGAAACCTGTGGGTAACAAAATTCTTTGCATTAATCTTCCCTTTTGCGATAAGGTCCAACGCTTTTTCGTAATGCACGCGGTTCGACGCGAACGCGCCAAATACTGACGCTTCTTTGTAGTGTATAACATTAGAATCAAACTTTATGGTAGGATTGTCTTTTGGCAACCCGGCGAACATACTTATACGCCCGCGTTTTGCAACCATCGCGACAGCTTGTTCCTGTGCAACATTTGCGGAACACGCAGTGATAATCACATCCGCACCAATCCCCGAGGTCAGCTCCATAACTTTTTCGATAGGCGGCACTTTCATACTGTTTATCCGATGATCAATATTAAATGTTTTCGCAAGCTCAAGCCGCTGATCGGATACGTCAAACATAACAACCGCACCCGCACCCTGTGCTTTAGCTAGTTCCGCGTGCATACACCCAATGGGGCCTGAACCAAAGATTACAACGAAATCGTCTTTCCGGATATTTAAAAACTGTTGACCGTTGATACAGCAGGACAACGGTTCTACCATAGATATTTCTTCGTAATCCAACCGTCCTCCGGCTTTCAGAATATTATTTCCTACAACAGCTTCCTCCGGGATTTTAACGTATTCCGTAAACCCGCCCGGGTAATAGTACCCGATGTATCTCGGAGTATCGCACAAGTTATAAACTTTATCTTTGCAGTATTTACACTTCCCGCAACCCACACAGGTAACGACGGTAACCTTATCCCCTTCTTTCAGGTGAGGGACATTGGCGTTTTTTCCGATTTCTTCGATTACCCCGGCAATCTCGTGGCCTGTTACATGAGGTGGCACAACATTTTTTTGCCCGTGATAAAATATCCGTACATCGGTCCCGCAGACCGCACAGGTTTTTACTTTTATCAACACTTCCTTTGAACTGATAACAGGTTTTTCAATTTCCCGGATCTCAGTTTTTCCCGGGCCTAAATACACAGCTGCTTTCATAAAATACAATAAACCCCTTTCAAGGATTCTAAACAAACAATTGCACTAAAAATATTTTAACTCAAACCATGTTTTAATACAAATACTAAAACATTTACCGTTTAACAATACTCCAGATATTACAATAATCATCTGACCATACCCGCGCATTACGGTTTAAGGAATTAACCTTTTTTTTCCATAACCCGGGTTCTATCATAGCAGCTAAACTATTACCCGGCCGGGTAACCATTGCCCAGTTTGACGAGTACTTAATTTCAGGATAGTCATCAATATAATCCACCGCTTCATACGCATTATATCCATCCGCCGCTGCGATCCCGGAGATAGGTTTTATGAGGTCAAGATACCGGTTAGATATATGAAACACCACCATACCGGCGGGTTTAAGTTTTGAGAAATACAATTTCACTGCCTCGCGGGTAACAAGATGTACCGGTACAGAGTCAGAACTAAACGCGTCAATAACAATTATATCGTACTCCCCATTCTTCGCGGTAACAAGTTTTAACCTCGCATCACCTGTAACCACGCGGTATTCAGGTTCTGCATTTGAAAGATACGTAAAATACCGTTTATCTTCTGCAATTTTGATCACCACAGGGTCAATCTCGTAGAATACCCATTCCTGCGCTGGAGTACCATACGCTATCATTGAACCAGTACCCATACCCACCACCGCAACTTTAGCGTTCTTCCCCGATTGTTGTTTATTAACCTCATAAAATAACCTGCCCAGAGGGCCGTTAGGATGGTAATACACCAACGGCGTTTTATCTTTATCCCCGCGATTAACCCACTGCGCACCGTGTATCGTCCGTCCGTTATACAACATCCGGTACCCTGCGGAAGGAAAGTCCGTTACTTTATTCACCCCAAAAAAACTGCGGTTCTGGTACAATAACACCCCGGTTTTTATCGGATAATACGACCCAACCAATACTAACGATATTAAACATAATGTAAACCTTACCCGGCGGTAATAAAACAGGATTGATACCGCAAGTAATGCAACAATAAAAACCCGGAGGTCTATTCTTTGAAGCCCGTGTAAAACAGTTTTGTTTAACACCAGCGGTAAGTACGCCGCTATCCCAAAACATAGCGGGATGACAATATCACCCCACCCGAACTTATACGCCTTACCACCCTTTTTCCCCGGGATAAACAAAAATGTCAATACCATGGTCAACGGGTATTCAACTACGCTATTAAACAATACAGGCCCAAGGATACTGTTGAACACCCCGCCCATTGCACCGCCTGCTGCGATGATAAGATAAAACTCGGTTAACTTATCCGTCCCTGGCCTGCTATCCGCGAGTTTACCGTGGCAGTACAATGCAATAACAAAAAATATGCATAGATGCATCACTAGTGTCCATAATACCAGTGTCTCCAACGCCTTCACCGCTACTATCAGTAACACAATCACCGTAACCGGTACCATCCAGGAAATGATATTATTAGCAAACAATCTTAGTTCCGCCAGTGATGATACTATCCGGTTAATATTAACCTTCCCGGCAAACGCTGCTGCCATCGTTAATAAGTACAACCCCAGCGGTACCACCCATACCAGGGGTACCGGCGAAATATCGGTTGATACATACGCCGTTACGCCAAGCATCAAACTTGACGGTATAAACGCTAACCCGAACCAGGTAAGTTTTTGTGTACTCCCTGTATCTTCGCCATCGTATTTATCAGAAGCTTCTGTTAAATTAACACTCCCGGAACGCGTACTGTATTTACTCAGCAACCATACCGAAAACATAATTAACACCGCCATCCCGATGTAGAGTACTGACCATGCAATGTTTTGCTGACCCAGCCTCATCACAGGTTCAATCACAAACGGGTACAGCGCTAACGCCGTAAAACTTCCGATATTCCCCGCAGAATACAAAAAGTACGGATCCCCTGCGCGTTTATGCGAGGTCCTGGAAAACCACACCTGCACCAAAGTACTCGTCGTGGATAACAACAAAAACGGCAGCCCTATTGAGCTTAATAACAGAACACTCATAACGATAACAGGGTTAACATCCGGGTTAACCCACCGTTCCGGCGACATACTTATTGGAATAAATAATAATGATAATAAAAATAACACGGCATACACACCGAACTGCACACGCAGGATAAGCTTACTTTTTACCACCCAATACGCAAACGCGTATCCCGCCAGCAACACTACCTGGTAAAACATCATACAGGTATTCCATACCGCCGGAGTGCTGCCAAATACAGGAAGTATCATCCGCGCATAAAAAAGTTCTAGCGTGAACATAAGGAATGAGTTAAGAAATAACAAAAGTGACAGTGCAGCAATCATGTAGATTAAAATATTTCCATAGTTTCATCCGCAGGAAAAAAATCATATCTCCGGAAGTTAGAAAATTCGGGAACCATAACCGCCACCGCACGTTTATACCGTAGCTTCGCCCCGCGGACAACGGTTAATGCTTTATAGTATTCCAGATAATCAAACGATGCTACTTCCCCCCTGAACAATGCGTGTTTTCTGCATCCTTTAACCCATAAATTATACGCCTTTTCGTCGATATTAATAAACACGTTCGGGGTGTACCCGACAGGATCCTCCCAGTTATCGGTATAGTATAATTGCTTCACGCTCCATGGCGGAAACTTAGTTTTGATCCCGGGTAATGCTGCGTAGAACACAGCTTCTTCAACTATATAATACGTATTCCTATGATCCTTATGAAACGACCCTTTCCAGTGGGTAAGCACGATATCCGGCTTAATCTCGCGGATAATATCTGTAACAGCAAGTTTAGCGTCTTTTGTGATCTCAGTTTCACCGTCTTTATAGTTTAATACACGTACTGCGCAACCCCATAGTTTTGCAGACGCAGCAGTTTCCCTAACTTTTTGTTTCTTATACGTTTCCGGAGAGAGTTTAGGATTCCCCTTTTCCCCGGCGGTAAGGCTAATTATTGTCGCTTTATGCCCTGCCTGAACATACTTACACACTAAATGCCCGGCGGTAATTTCCGCATCACCGATATGAGCGCCAATAACTGCGATATGCACTTTTTTCATTTTTATTGTAATCACAACTCCTTTTTCAGCATTGCGTAGGTACGCGTAATTTTCATTTTATTACGTTTATAAAACCTTGCGGGTACAGGGTCATCCGCCCAGCCAAACCAAAACACGGGTAACCCAAGGCCTTTACACCTTTGAGCACAGCGGTTAAACAATACCGCGCCGATATTGTGGTTCCGCATATCCGCACGGACAAAAAACGGCCCAAAATGACCGTCAGTATCGTCGTAATGGCAATACCCTACAAACTCACCATTTTTTTCTGCGATGAAGAACCGTTTTTCATTCCCCTGTTTCTGAGATAACACAATACCTGTATGCCTCACCCAATCCCCTGGAAATTCGTGCTCCAAAAACTTAATAAGTTTCTCACCCTCACCTGACTGCATTAACCGCACAGTTATCCCCTGTGTCTTACCAATACTATCCTCAATATTATTTACGTCAGCAGGGAAAACATAATCGTCTAATGAACGTTCCATCCTATACGCTTCATGGGTTTGAATAAACCCCGCTTTTTTGAATAATCCCAGTGCTGCCGGATATTTTTGGATATCAACCCCGGGCCAAAAATAGTTTGGTGATGAGCCGGTAGAACCGCAAACATAAACATTTTTATGCCCATGCGATTTAATATATTTCTCGCAACAGTTTATTAACTTAATTCCAACACCTTTCCGTCGACACTCCGGTAGCACGCCCACCATAGTAACCCATCCGCGGTCAGGTTCAAGCCCAAGCCCGTCATTCGGCACTTTACGGATAATAGATATAGCAAACCCTATTACTTTACCATTATCATCAAACGCAACCGGGAAACCTTGACCATCGAGGTTAGGATCGTTTATCACACGTGAGGTATACTCAGTTTCTGACGGATACTCATCAGGAATTACCTGTTTCCAAACGTCATAAACTATGGATTCAAGAGCGTTATTAAAATCTACAAGTTTCATAAATTATTAATATCCATATTCATCGAATATGATTTAAATTATACCAAATCTTTAATAAAGATAATTTCTTATGAGAATATGTAACATATAATCCGGCGGGTGTGCCGCCCACCGGATTATTTAGTATTATTATTACAACACAATTATTTTTAGAAAGGTTTTTTATGGAAACACTAGACAAAATTGTAACAGTACTAAACTCATACCTCTGGGGCCCGCCGATGCTGGCGTTACTTTTTGGTACACACATATTTCTTACGTTCCGCACAAAATTTATTCAGCGTTACACCTGGCTTGCGATAAAACTTTCTATCACAAAAGATCCCGACAGTACCGGCGATGTCAGCCAGTTTGGCGCGTTAACCACTGCGTTAGCAGCAACTATCGGAACAGGTAATATCGTGGGGGTAGCGACAGCAGTTGCGTTAGGCGGCCCCGGTGCGGTGTTATGGTTATGGCTAACCGGCGTGTTTGGTATCGCAACAAAGTATTCTGAGGCACTACTTGCGGTGAAGTACCGTGTCAAAACTTCAGACGGCACAATGCTTGGCGGGCCAATGTACGCGTTAGAACGCGGTCTTAACCTCAAATGGCTGGCGGTACTGTTCTCGATATTCACAGCACTAGCAGCGTTTGGGATAGGAAATACTGTCCAAGCAAATTCAATTGCCAGTTTGATCAACGAAAACTTTGGTATTTCACCTTATATCACAGGCATTGTTTGCGCCAGCCTTACCGCCCTTGTGATACTCGGTGGAATTAAAACTATTGCACTAACCTGCAATGCTCTTGTACCCTTTATGGCAGGATTTTATATCCTCGGCTGTGCGTATATACTAGTACTAAACGGACTGTACATATTACCCGCTATAGAACTCATCCTTAAATCCGCGTTTACTCTGCAATCCGCAGGAGCCGGCTTGTTTGGCGCGACGTTGATGCAGGCAATGCGGTACGGTATCGCCCGGGGCTTATTCTCAAACGAGTCAGGATTAGGTTCCGCACCAATAGTTGCTGCAGCAGCACGAACAAAAAACCCTGTGCGCCAGGCATTAGTATCGTCGACCGGAACTTTTTGGGATACCGTAATAGTTTGCGCAATGACCGGGCTAGTACTCGTCACTACAATAATAAAATCCCCGGATTTATGCACTTTAAAAGGTATTGAATTAACAAAAGCTGTATTCAACCAAATACCATTAGGCAACTGGATCCTTACAATCGGATTATTCACGTTTGTGTACTCAACAATCCTTGGATGGTCGTACTACGGTGAAAAAGCTACGGAGTATCTTTTAGGCAAGAAAAGTGTTTTCCCTTATCGTATACTCTGGGTATTAGCTGTTTTTGTTGGTGCAATAGCGTCGTTTCCGTTAGTATGGAATATAGCGGATATGCTTAACGCGCTGATGGCATTACCCAACCTCGTTGCTTTGATACTCCTAAACGGTGTGATTGTTAAAGAAACTGAAAAATTCCTTTGGTCAAACAATCTTGATATGGATGACAACACGGAAACAAAATAATCACAAAATTTCGGGATGCAATTCCATTTTTTATTTTATCCCGCACCCGCCGGACAAACCTTTTTTTTGGTAATACTTCTGGTGATACTCTTCCGCGGGATAAAACGTGCCAGCGAGAACTATCTCGGTAACAATTTTATTTTTGTACTTCCCCGTTTTTTCAAGTGCTGATTTAGACTCAACCGCCATTCGTTGTTGTGAGTCACTATGATAATATATCGCCGACCGGTATTGTGTACCCACATCAACTCCCTGTTGGTCAAGCGTAGTTGGGTTATGAAGTTTCCAAAATGTTTCAAGCAACTGCGTGTAACTAACTTTTCCGGGGTCATATTCTACAAGTACAGCTTCCGCATGGCCTGTTTTATCGGTACACACATCTTCATACGTCGGATCAACAGTTTTCCCGCCGGTATACCCTACCACAGTTTTCACCACTCCCGGCACTTGGCTAAACTTTTGTTCTACACCCCAGAAACATCCCGCTGCGAAAACCGCTTTCTCCGTTTTTTGGGTACATTCAACATTTTCCTTGAAATCCAGCGCTGCGGAGTTAACACAGTATCTTAACCCTGTAGGTTTTGGCCCGTCGTTAAACACGTGCCCAAGATGTCCCCCGCACGTGGCACATAATATTTCGTTACGCTCCATTCCATACGCAGTATCCCGTTTTTTTACAACGCTTTTATCATTAGCTAAATCATAAAAACTTGGCCAACCCGAACCGGAATCATATTTTTTTGTTGAACTAAACAACTCCGCACCGCATCCCGCACAACTATAGGTTCCGTCTTTATGAAAATTATAATACTTACCCGTATACGCGCGTTCTGTGCCTTTTTTCCGTAAAACATTGAACTGTTCTTCAGACAACTTGTTTTTCCAGTATGTTTCACTCTCAATTATTTTCGTATTAACGTTTTTCATTTCAGTATCTCCTGTTTTATAAATTTGTCCGATACTACCATTACCTGTGTACCCGGTCCTTACTGTGATTAATAACACTATAGTTATTATTAAAACTGAAACAATGACTCTATAAATATTTTTCATAATCAACACAGACTTCCTCTTATACTTTTCATTAGGTTAGATGATTATTTGCGGTTATAGATACGACCTTAACAAATACAAACAAAAACTCCCTTGGTTTCTTCAACCAAGGGAGCCTTCGTTAACTAACTTATTCTATCTTATTACCGGAGATATATTCTTGTTCCGGCTGTTTTATACTGC
>JBBAAG010000063.1 GCA_041658405.1 Elusimicrobiota bacterium | reverse complement strand
AAGCGGGATAACAGCAGGGATGGGTGTTAGGATACTGAAGAACATAATGTTTGACTACGCATACCTTTCATTTGGCGAACTGGGAGGATCCCACAGAGTCAGTTTGACCTACAAATTCTGGTGTCCCGGTCAAGCTGTTGAGGAACAGCCAGAGTCAATGGTTGACCCTCATGTTATCATCCTTGAAAAGTTAATCGTTCTTGAAGATACTCATTTCGAATTCGATTCGTCGACTCTTACAAAAGACGGTGCCAGGATAGTGATAGAAAATACCCAGGTTCTGAAAGACAATCCTGTAGCTAAAATCCGTATTGCTGGGTACGCCTCTGCTTCAGGTGCCGAAGAGTATAACCAAAAATTGAGCGAAAGAAGAGCAAACGCTATTAAAGAAATACTTGTGAAAGTAGGCGGTATTTCGCAGGATAGAATCGCAACAATCGGGTATGGTGAAACACGGCCGGCAATATTTGAACCGATACCCGCGCATATTGACTCTATGGAAGCACAGGCTAATATGCGGGTTCTGTTTGAAATCATAGTGAAATGAGACGAAGTGTAATTCTTCGGGTGGTGGAATGTGGCAAAATTAAACTAAAAAAGATATTAAAATGTTAATGGAAAGAAAGGTATAATCTACCTTGAAAGAAGCAGAACTAAAACTATGCCAAATACAATATTGTTAGTAGACGATGATGTAGAATTCAGGGAAGAGTTTAAGTATTTTCTGGAGGGATATAATGTTATAGAAGCATCGTCTGGAAAAGAAGCTATAAGTATATTAAAAAAACCAAATGAAATAGATCTTGTAATTTTAGATGTCATGATGCCCGGGTTGAATGGCATTGAAGTGTTAAAGGAAATAAAGCAGTTAGAACCGGGGGTTGGCGTTATTATTATTACCGGATACAGTTCAAAAGATAAAGCGGTAGAAGCATTACGGGGTAAAGCAGATGATTACCTTGAAAAGCCGGTAGATCCTGAAAAAGTACAAAAAATCATTGCCGCTGCATTGGAAAAAACGCTTAGCCTTCCGGATATTGACAGTATGGATACAGCCGGTAAAATGGAGCGTGTCTGTCAATATATACAAAGAAATGCGTTTAAAAAAATATCGCTTCAGGATGTCTCGGAGGCAGTATTCCTTAGCCCTAAATATATTAGCCGTGCATTTGGGAAAATTAAGGGTATGAATTTTAATGAATATAAAACAAAAGTTAAGTTTAATATTGCCCAAAAATTATTGAAGAAAACATGTTATAACATAAATCAGATATCGGATAAACTCGGGTTTCAAAATCCGGAATCGTTTATGCGCATGTTTAAAAAAATGAATGGGAGTACGCCTACGGACTTCCGGAAAAAATTGAAAATAATGAAAAAGAAGAAAGTTAAACATGGCAAGAAAACTAAAAAGTAGAGTAGTATCAAATCTTGTTCATATGTCCACGTTCCCGGAGTTGAATCCCAATCCTATCATTGAGATTAATTATAAGTGCAATCAAGTATTATACCTTAACCCTGCAATAAAACAATTGTTTCCGGATATAGAAGAAAAAGGTGCTAATCATCCGTGGTTTAAGGGTTTAAAACAGCGTAAAGGGTTCAAAAAGAATAAGGATGAGAGTATTTACAGATATATAAAAATAAAGGATCTGTTTTATAAACAAAACATATATTTTGTGAACTCTCAGCAGGTTATGCGGATTTATGGGGAAAACATTACGGAACGCATGCATTTTTATGAAACTATGCGGAATTCTGAATTACGTTTTCGCCGTCTTTTTGAAACAGCGCAGGATGGGATTTTAATTCTCCATGCAAATACTGGACGGATAACAGAAGTCAATCCTTTCCTGATAGACATGCTGGGGTATTCGAGAAAAGAGTTTTTAGGGAAAAGGCTTTGGGAGATCGGGCTTATTCAGGATATTGATGCTTCCCGGCGTGCGTTTTCAGAACTACAGAATAAATCATATATACGTTATGAACACCTACCGCTTAAAACAAAAAACGGAAAAGTGGTGGACGTTGAGTTTGTTAGTAACATATATTCGGTTGGGCATAATAAAGTAATACAGTGTAATATCCGGAATATAACAGACAGAAAAAAAATTGAAAAAAAGTTGGAAGTAGTATATAAAAATCTTGAAAATAAAGTAAGACAGCGTACCATGGAACTACAGAAAACAAACATTCAATTATCTCAGGAAATACAGCATCGCAAACAGACTGAAATTCAAATATTAAACGCACAGAAAGAATTGCTTTCAAGAGAACGCCTTTCTGCTGTAGGAACACTGGCGGCAACAGTGGCACACGAACTGCGCAATCCCCTTGCGGCTATCCAAATGGCAACCTATAATATCAGGAGAAAAGCGCAAAATCCTCTTCTGGACAAACATTTAGAAAATATAGAAAAAAAGATTCTGGAAAGCGATCGGATCATTAATAACCTGTTGTTTTATTCGCGGATAAAAGAACCGCAATATGAAAAGTTAAACATTTATAAAATTATTAATGAATGTGCTATAAGTATGAAGAAACAGGTTCAGAATAAAAAAATTGAAGTTTATAAAGTCCTTGACTCTATCAGAAACATTTCAGTAGAAGCAGATCCATTTCAGGTAAAAGAAGTATTGATCAATCTTTTAAACAATGCCTGTGATGCGGTATCCTCAAAAAAGGGAACCATAGAAATAGTTGCCGGTTTGGAGGGTAAGTTCCTGAAAATAGATATTATAGATAATGGCTCGGGAATTGAAGATGCTGATTTGCACAGAGTATTTGATCCGTTTTTTACGACAAAAGCTAAGGGGACAGGTTTAGGCCTTTCCGTTTGTATGCAAATAATTAACCAGCATAATGGGCGGATGGATATTAAGAGCCAAAAAGATAAGGGTACAACGTTTACTATACGATTGCCTTTGGAAAGATCAAAATAATGATAAAAAACATATTGATAATTGATGATGACAATGAACTCTGCGAAGAGTTGACGGATATTTTGGTAGATGAAGGATATTCCGTAAATACGGCATTTAACGGAACTGAGGGTATGTCCAAGATCAGTAATAACGTATACGATTTAATAATATTGGATTACAAAATGCCGGGTTTAAGCGGAGGCGATGTCCTGAGATTTATGAAGGAGAAGGATATCAATACCAGAGTTATTGTTGTCAGTGGAAAACCCTTTATAGAAAAACAGATAGAAGACGATAATATGTCAGGTTTTGTTTCCTCTATCATAAAAAAACCGTTTGTCATTAATTTCCTTCTTGAAAAAATCAAAACGTACTAACATTTCTTATCAACACTTAATAAGCAGATAAAAGTCAGACAAAAGCAGAGCCAGCCAATTACTATTCTTTGTGGTTTCAATTATTATTGTATCCAAGAGAAAAAGCCGTGATAAAGATAGAGTTCTTTAATCACGAACCAACTTTTTCTAAAAAATTGAAACAGGAGGAAGAAGAAAATGAGTGAAAGAAACAATGGGGAAACGATTTTGGTATTTCTTTTGGGCGGGGCAATAGGTGCATGTTTAGGATTACTCTTTGCACCGCAGTCGGGAGAAGCTACAAGAAAAAAAGGAAAGGATTTTTTCGATAGTATCAGCGAAAGAACCGGCGAACTAATAGAAGAAGGAAAGGAAAAATACGAAGAAATTAAGGCAGCCGTAAAGAAATAGAGTTGCAGGCAAAAGTTTAGTTAAAAAATATGGAGAGGATATAGATTAGAAAAATTATGAAAAAATGTTTAAACGTATTGTTAATTGTTACCGCATCATTGATGATGCAGACTCAGGTATACTCAGCGGCGGTAAATGCAAAACCGTCTTTCAGGATAGCATTCGTGCAAAGTGCAGCGAAAGCGATTAATTACCGGAATTTGAAAGGGCCTGTTGAAATTGATTTTAAGGGTATTGCAATCCTTTCTGATACCAAAGGCGTTGCTGCTGTTAGGAATAACAACGGTGTACTTGAGATTAAAGCAAAATTTGAGAAATTGATAGCACCCACTCAGTTCGGCTCGGAGTATATAACCTACATTTTGTGGGCAATATCTCCGGATGGGCGGGCAACCAATATTGGGGAGTTGATTGTTAAGAATGGTAGAAGTCAACTTAACGCAAAAACGTCTTTACAGGCATTGAGCCTTATTGTTACGGCTGAACCTTACTTTGCTGTTTCACAACCGAGCGATGTTGTGATTTTAGAAAATGTAATCAAGGCCGATAATGTAGCTAAGATTGAAGTAATTGACGCAAAATATGAATTGCTTCCTAAAGGGCAATACGTAAAAAATGTCGTCGCTACGGAATTTCAGCCGAATGTTATGAATAGGAAGATTCCTTTTAATGTCTATCAAGCACAGAACGCCGTGCGGATTGCTAAAGCTGCGGGGGCAGAAACTTATGCAGCTGAGAGCTTCAAAAAAGCAGAACGGCTTCTGGCTTTAGCTGAAACAAAAGAAGGCGGGATAAAAGGCCAGGCTATGACAGCACGTGAAGCTGTTCAAAGCGCAGAGGATAGCCGTTCTATTGCCATAAAACGCCAGGCGGAGGAAGAAAGTGTTTTTGAAAAACAGCAGCAACAAGCTCAGGTTAACAGTGCCAATATCAGAGCAGCCGATGCAACTGCAGAAAAGTTGAAAGCGGAAGATGCTCAATCTAAAGCAGAGCAGGCAAAAATACAGTCGGACAATGAACGTCTCACAGCTCTTACATTAGCCACCAATGCTGTAGCATCCTCAAATAGCTCCCAGGCAGATGCGAAAGCGGCTCGGACAGTAGCTGAGAAATCTAAAGGACAAGCGGATGTTGCTAATAGTAGAGCACAAAAGGCTGAAGGTGAAAAAACTATCCTACGCGCGCAACTCCTGCAACAGTTAAATTCAATTCTGCAAACGCGGGATACAGCCCGGGGCCTTATCGTTAATATGTCCGATGCTCTTTTCCAAACAGGAAGTTCAGAGTTAATGCCGTTGGTACGCGAGAAACTGGCAAAAATAGCGGGGATTATATCATCGCGGCCAGATTTAAAATTGAGCGTTGAAGGGCATACCGATAGCGTTGGAAGCGATGAGTTTAATCAGCAGTTATCAGAAAAACGAGCGCAGGCAGCACGGGATTATCTTGTGAGCCAGGGTGTGTCGGTCAATTCCATTGTGTCACGGGGGTATGGAAAAACTCTACCTATTGAATCAAATACTACATCTCTAGGCCGGGAAAAAAACCGGAGAGTAGAGTTGGTTGTGAGTGGTGAAACTATAGGAACATTAGCAATTGCTAAATGATATCGTAATTTGTGAAAATAGTTTATAGTTTGATTTTATTGACGAGTTTGGTGATAAGTCCCGCATTTGCGGGACTTATCCCTACGTCTGCAGAGAGCACCTACGCCAACCTCCCGTTGAGTTTTGAAGCTAACCGCGGTCAAACCGCAGAGGAAGTAAAGTTTATTGCCCGGGGTAAAGGATACACACTGTTTCTGACTAATTCAGAAGCCGTGTTATCCCGCCAACTTGATGTGGTCCGCATGAAACTTAAAAACGCAAATCCCAACCCTGTGGTCCAAGGACTGGATATGTTGTCAGGTAAAAGTAATTACTTGACCGGTAACGACTCAAGACAATGGCATGCCAACGTAAAACAGTATTCTAAAGTTAAGGTTAACCAAGCATATCCCGGGATCGACATAGTCTATTATGGGAATCAAGGACAGCTGGAATACGATTTTGTAGTTGCACCTGGTGCAAACCCGAAGCTTATCCGTATGAATTTTGAGGGAGCGAAAAATATAGAACTGGACAACCATGGAAATCTAGTTTTGAGTTTAACCACTGGACAGTTGGCATTCAGCGCGCCGATACTTTATCAGAAAATAGGGAATACAAAAACAACAGTAGAGGGACAGTTTGTGTTAGCCAGAAATAATCAGGTTAGTTTTAAGGTAGGGCCTTATGACAAGAGTAAAGAACTGGTAATCGACCCGACTTTACTGTATTCCACATACTTGGGTGGTACTGGAAATTATGAAGACCGGGTGAACGCTATTGCGTTGGATAGTTCAGGAAATATTTATCTTACAGGCTTAACAATTGCAAGTAGTTTCCCGGGGACGACAGATCATTACGATTCATCTAACAACGGCGGGACAGACGCTTTTGTTACCAAGATCAGTGCGGCAGGAACTCTTTTATGGTCAACATATTTAGGCGGTGATGCGATTGACATTGCGAATGCGATCACTGTTGATGGTGCGGGGATTGTTCATGTCACTGGAGAAACAACTTCAACAACCTTCCCAAAAGTAGGCCCGCAATATCAAGCTGGGCTTAGAGGCGGAACAGATGCTTTTGTATTGGCAATTGAGGCCGACGGTACAGCATTGGTTTACTCAACTTATCTTGGAGGGGCGCAAGAAGATTACGGTTATGGAATAGCTGTGGATACTACAGGTAATGCTTATGTAACAGGGGGTACCGGCTCTTTTGCTGATGTTGACACTGGTTTTCCGCAAACAGTAAATTGCTATCAGTCCGTCAGTTTATCAGCGCCTGTGAGCGATGCGTTTGTGTCAAAATTTTCACCGGCAGGAGCTGTTGCGTATTCCACTTTCTTAGGAGGTTCAACAGCAGATATTGGACGTGCAATTGCGATTGACAGGATAGGTAATGCCTATGTAACCGGCCAGGCGAAGCCAGGTACATTTCCTATAATTGCAGGTGCTTTTAAACCTACGAGTACCGGGCCGAGCGATGCATTTGTATCGAAAATCAGTTCTTCAGGCGCTAATTTACTTTATTCAACATGGTTAGGCGGTGACGTTGACGATGATGCATTCGGTATAGCGTTGGAAGGTACAGATCCCGATACACTTAAAGTTTATATAACTGGATATACGAATTCTAGCTCTTTTCCTAATGGCAACGACTTTTTTGCCACGGTCGGTCAAATATCCAACGCCGGTGCACCGGATGCATATGTGTTTAAGATGAACATGAACGGCGGCGGAGGCCTTCTCGACGGAGTTTATGCCACATATTTGGGCGGTTCGGGTGAGGACAAGGCGACCTCCATTAAAGTTGATACCATAGGCAACGCTTATGTAACCGGGCATACCCTTTCGACTAATTTTCCATTGATGAATGAAATCACTAGCGATAGTACTGGAGGTAAAGCGTTTGTTACGGAGATCAGCTCCACCGGAGCCACAAAAGTGTTTTCTACCTATTTAGGCGGAACCACTGATCAATGGGGAAACGGGATTGAATTAGATAGTTCAAGAAATGTTTATATAGCTGGATACACAAGTTCCTCGGATTTTCCTACAGCCAGCACAACCACGATGCCCAGTATAATCCAATCGGTGTATGCCGGAGGATCGTATGACGGATTTTTTACAAAAATATCAGCGCCCTCACCCATTCCTGCGGCGATTACCAACCTGACAGCATTAACCGGGACTGGTGCGAGGACGATTATCCTTAACTGGACGGCACCCGGGTATGAGGGGAATTCAAATAATATTACTGGCGGACAGTATCGTATAAGATATGCTACGTATGTAGTAGAATCTGCGGATTATTGGACGACAGGTACGTGGGCGGATTATGAAAATAAGTATGAACAATACATATCAACCGACCTTGTAACGGGAACGTGGGAGAATTATACGTTGACTGGTTTAATCTCGATGACGACTTACTATATAAGAATATGGACTCGAGATGGAAATATAAACAATTGGTCAGCGATATCTAACGGCGCAACCAATTATGCACAAGATCAAATCCTTGGTGTCAGTATAGACATTGATACTTACGCATTTGGTACTTTACAGGTAAACATGTCAAGTATTACGGCAACTGTTGCGATAGTTACGAATACAGGCAATATGGTTGCTACCTGGGATCTGCGTGCAGCAACAACGACTGCAGGGAGTCCATGGCAGATTGCAACTACTTCCGGGACAGACCGGTTTGTGCTTTATACAGGGTTGAACGCAACCCGGCCGTCTAGCATCGACTTCGGTGACGAAGATAAATTGACGGATAGTAAACAATTATGTACGGCATCCAGGTTTGCTATTGGCCAAACCGGCGTTTCTGTGCCGGTAGCCGACACACGGAATTTGTGGGTACAGATATTGATGCCGACGATAAGTAATGTAGATACGCAACAGGAAATAACGGTTTATATAACGGCAAACATGCCTTGAATCATAATGTTTTAAAGAAAGGGGTGATAGATAATAAAAAGAGTATTTATTGGATAGTTGAGAGAAAAGTCTAGTAAGACAATTGCCAAAATAAGGAGGCAAAGACAATGAAACGTATTTTAGGTTTAGTATTATCAGCGGCGATATTATTTACCGCACTAGGGATTGTAACAGCAGCAAATTGGGGTGATTCGTTTACAGTGACGTTAACCCCGACCGGCGATCGCGGTGTAATTATTGACACAACAACGGTTGCGATGGGTGACCTTGTACTTGGTACAACAAACTCAACAACGTCGCCGATTCCCGTAATTTCTACCGGCACATTAGCGCCGATAGAGTATACGATGAACGGTTCAATTGCTGGCGGATGGGCATTATCAGCCGACGGCAGTGCAAGTGCGCAGAACGAACTTGCAGTATTTGCGTTGTTTAACGCAGCAGCGCCGGCAACCGGCGATTTCGCGTCGAGTACATCAAGAAACTTGCTAGTAACCAGCGCGCAGCAAGTAGCGGATGGCGCACCGGGGAAATATGAAGGCGATGAGGATCTGGACAGTATGTCGTTAAACGCATTACGCCATTTATGGTTGAAGCTGATCACTCCGCCAACAGCGTCAATTATTGCCACGCAAACGGTAACGATAACGATTACTGCGGAAGCTGCGGACTAATTGTGGGGGTACTACTCTTAATACTTTTGTTATGTAGCACTCCTGCGAGTGCGGAGCTCGGGTTGCGTACGCGGTTCAGCGACGCTATACTCGAGAATCTTGAACTCGGGCGGAGTTACAATCTCCGCGAGCTACGGAGGTTGCCATATACAATAATTAATTGTAGTACCGTAGGGATTGATGTATTGACCGAGATGGAGATCCCTGCAAAAGAAGCGTGTATTGAAGGTTACGAACCAATACCTGATCCGAACTGGGTACAGATAATTCCTAACCGCACAAAAATCGGGGTGAATGAAAATGTTTCCAGTGATATTGTTGTGACGGTACCCAATGATACTGTGTATGTTGGAAGGCATTTCCAGGTGGCTATTTGGTCTCATACTCTAAGGACCGGGATGTTGGGTGTTGGAGTCAGGAGCCGGTTGAGGTTCTCAACAGGTCAAGGGCCGGAGACGTTGAAGAAGGAAAAACAAATACGAGGGTTGTTAACTTTGGATATCGATATGACACCCAGTAGCGTATATGTTCTCAATGTTCCGGCTGGAAAAAAAGTGGATCTCAGGAAAGAGAAGAACGTAGGGTTGAAACTTACGAACCGTACTGATGCGAAGGTTGTTGTTAAGGTAGAGCCCGTACCGTATAACGTTCAGATGGGCGGATTGCCGCCGGGGTATGAACCCGCGCCGGATCTTGCGTGGTTAGAATTAAAACCACAAAAGGTGAAGGTTAACAGCAACCAGATTGTGGACATAAAAATATTTATCAATATACCGGATAGGACGGAGTATAAAGGAAAAAAGTTTGTGTTTTTGGTTAAAGGCGAAGTTAGTGCAAAAGATGTGTTACCGATTGAGTTGTATACCAAAGTGTTTGTAACGCTGAAATAAGGTTAAGGAAGAAATTATGAAGATGCGGAGTATTTTGAAACTTGTAGCAGGTACCATGTTACTCATGGCTGCCTGCTGTATTGTTTCAACCCCGCATCTAATAGCAGCGAGCTGGGGTGATAGTTTTAATATTACGTTCACTCCGGTATCATCAGACACTGTACCGCCAGCGGGAGTTACCGGTTTGTTTACGGAAACAACATCAAAAAACGGGGAGGTTAAAGTTACATGGACATCCCCAGGGGAAGACGGTACAGTTGGCGCTATATTACGCGGGCAGTGGGTACTAAAATATACTGACAGCCTATTAGACAATTTTGATACTGCGCCATACTCGAAGTCAGCAGAGTTTTCTGCTGCAGAGGGTACGGTATCATCAACGACGATCAGCGGCCTGGTTGTTGGGACAACGTATTATTTTTGGATAAAAATTAGTGATGAACGGCTGAACTGGTCGGAATTATCTAATAAACGTTCATTTGTGGTGTACGACATGTGGCCTACAGCATTTAGTTTGAGATTACCTTTGGATAATGGTACCGCGAGTTTGGTAAAGCCGGTATTTACATGGCAGTCATCTTATGCAGGGAGTGATGACGGAAGTTTTAGAGATGAAATTACATATTCATTAACCTATAGCACGGCAGTGGGATTTGGGAGTTATACTCAAATTGATACGACGGATACAACATTTACAGTGTTAAAGGATTTAGATAATGTTACAACGTATTATTGGAAAGTGATGGCGTATGACTGTTATAGCGCAAGTGTTACCAGCACGCAGACCGGCTGGAAATTTTTTGTTCTCGGTATCAACTTTAAATACTCGGACCTCAACAACGATGGTGTGCTTGAGTATGTTGGTAATGGTGATAGCAGTAATGTTGGTGGATACGATATATACCGCGATCCGTCCGGGATATGTAAATCGTTAATACAACTTGATGCGGATAATGATAATAAGATTGATCATTTCGTAGATATTACTAGCGATGGTATACCAGACAAATACTATGATCCGGATAATGATATTGTGACAATTATTAAACAAATTGACGTTGACGGTGACGGAGATAAAGAGTTGGTGTTTGATACAAACAATGACGGGAAGCTGGATAAGTTTATTTCCGCGTCGTATTATAACATCATATTTGAATATATCAAAATACAAGAACCCAAATTATATCCCGGTGTGCCAAATCCGTTTAACCCAATGAATGGCAACTCAATGGCTATTGTGTTTGACCTTACAGAATCCGGAAATGTTGTGATGGAAATTTATAATATCGCCGGTGAAAAAATAGGTGTATTAATTAATGGATACCGCATGGCAGGACGGCATAGGATTAACTGGAATGGCGGTAACGGTGAGTTTGACGGGACTGACGGGCAAATAGTTGGAAGTAATAAAAAGGTTGGTTCTGGCGTGTACATAATAATGCTTACTATAGATAAACAAGTTAAGACTACCCGCGTGGCGGTGAAGAAGAGGTAAATATGTATAAACATTTTGTTATTTTTTTATTAATACTGGTGTCAAGCGCTGTAAATCTTAATAGCGCAATCAACGACAACGCGGGGACTACAAGTGCGAACTTTTTAAAAATATTGTCTTCAGCGCGTTCCGATGGAATGGCATCTGCATTTATTGCCGTAGCAGATGATGTTAATTCCTTATATTTCAACCCTGCAGGATTAACAGGTGTTAAACGTAAAGAAATTCAGACAACGTACAGTGCGTGGTTTGAAAATTCAAGTTTTGGACTATTGGATTATGGTATGCCGCTAGCTAAAAATAATTGCCTGGGTATAGGGTTGGGATACTTTTCGTATGGCGAGATGGCAAAAACTTCGCTGATAGATGCTGCAGGTATACCCGTTCAGGATGGTACGTTTAATGCGTGGGATTTTAATGTGTTATTGGGTTATGCACAGAGTTTGTACCGTGACAATGATACAAAATGGTTGTACGGGTTGGCGTATGGGATAAACGCAAAAATTATTACGCGAAGTATTGACTCCAGCACTATTGCAACTGCAGCGATTGATATTGGCGTGCTTTATACACCGCTGAAATTTCTTAATATAGGGTTTGCAGTACAAAATATTGGGCCGGGACTGAAATATGAAAATTATTCTGATAATTTACCGCTTAATATCAGGTTAGGGCTTGCACAAACAGTTATCTTTAATCCGATACACAAGTTGATCTGTGCTATAGATATCAGTCAGCCGGTAGATAATAATACCAGATTTCTCGCCGGAGTGGAGTATGCGTATAAAAATATACTATTTTTCCGTACGGGGTTGAGATATAACTATGATACTAACTGGTTCACCACCGGGATCGGGGTGAGATACGGACATTACCGACTTGACTACGCATATTTACCGTTTGGCCCGTTAGGGAACGCGCATAAGCTTACATTGGTGTTCACAGGTTTTCCCAGGAGTAGGTAGATAAAAGTCAGTAAAAAGGAGAACCAGCCAATTCTCATATTGCTTGAATCAAGGTATTATTGTATCCAAGATGAAAAAGAATGGTGACGAAGAAAGAGGAGAAAGTAAACTAAAAAATATATGAAAAAGGAGAAGAGTATGGTAAAGGTTTTGCTTAAAAGTATTGTGATGTTGGCAATACTATTTGGTTTGAATGAAGTTTCGTTCGGGAAGAGCCCCGGTACTCCCGACAAGATATTATCTATTGGCCCGCGTATAACTTTTACGCAGCCCAAAGATGCGGATTCCGGTGCGTTATATGGCGGTGCGCAAGTTCGGTTATCATTGACCCAGATTCTAAAGCTGGAAGGTTCAATTGATTACCGGAGTAATGATTTTGCGCTGTTTACCAAAGTTAATGTTGTCCCTATACAAGCATCAGTCATGACCTACATTAATACGGGTACATCAATAAGCCCGTACTTACTGGCTGGTGCGGGATTGTATTATACCCAGGTAGAAGGCCCGTTTAATCTGAGCTATACCACTAACAGGTTTGGCGTGCATATTGGTGCTGGGTTAGAGGTTTTATTAACTGATACACTGTCATTAGACAGCAGTTTCCGTAGTCTATGGGTTGAGAAATTCAGTTCAAAAGACGCAGCTGCAATTGATAAAGAATATGAAGACAGCGGGTATATGATTACACTCGCGTTAAACTTATTATTTTAATTGAAAATATGAAAAAGGAAAATATGAAAGGGAAAAATGTGAAAACATTAATGATTGAAAAGGAGATAATAGATATGAAATCTATTTCATGGTTCAGATGTATAGTTCTCGTAGTAAGTATGATGTTAACATCCGCAGGTATAAGTTTTGCGGCAGCGAAGTCGGATTATGCCAACCTCCCGTTGAGTTTTGAAACTAACCGCGGTCAAACCGCAGAGGAAGTAAAGTTTATCGCCCGGGGTAAAGGATACACACTGTTCCTGACTAATTCAGAAACTGTGTTGTCCATACAGCCAACATCAACTTCTGGAACCAAAAAAGTTGATGTGGTTCGTATGAAACTCAAGGGCGCTAATACCAAGTCTGTGGTAAAAGGTATAGGCCTTTTGCCAGGGAAAAGTAATTATTTGACTGGTAGTGACCAGCAGAAATGGCATACCGACGTAGAACAGTATTCCAAAGTGGCATATAAGCAGGCCTATCCGGGAATCGATGTGGTCTATTATGGAAATCAGGGACAGCTGGAATACGATTTTGTCGTCGCGCCAAAGGCAAACCCTGGGCTTATCCGCATGAATTTTGAGGGAGCCAAAAGGCTCGAACTGGATAAACAGGGCAATCTCATCCTGAGTTTAACAGAAGGCAAGTTGACTTTTAATGCTCCGATACTTTACCAGAAAACAGGGAACGAAAAAACAATAGTGGATGGCCGATTTGTGTTGGCCAGTAATAAACAGGTGCGTTTTAAGGTAGGGTCTTATGATAAAAGTAAAGAACTGGTAATAGATCCTACATTAACATATTCAACCTATTTGGGAGTAAGTGTTGAAGACCGGGTTAATGCCCTAGTGGTAGACGCCGCAGGTAATGTTTATATGACAGGACAAACAGTTGATGTCGTAGATAAGTTTCCAGGTACCAGCTTAGCTGGGATGTATCAATCTAGTAATGGCACCGGCGCCTTTGATGCATTTGTTATAAAAATCAATTCGCTCGGAGCTATCGTGTGGGCCACCTATTATGGCGGTACAGGTAGTGAAAAAGGGCTTGGTATAGGCGTGGACGGGACGAATGCTAGTGGTAACGGTCCAAAAGTTTATATCACAGGATCAATTGCCTCAGGAACACTACCGGCTTCAACGGCGCTTGGTACTGATATTGGAGTTGGAACAGACACAGACGCTTTTATAGCAGCCTTTGGTAATGACGGTAAGTCTCTTGTTTACGCGCACGCGTTCGGCGGCCCCCAGGATGATAGTGGTAATGGGATCGCCGTGGATGCGGCAGGTAACGCATATGTAACGGGCGGCACTCTTTCTATGGCTGCCGATAGTTTTCCTTATACGTTCAACGGAGGTGCAGTATTTACATATACGCTAGGTTGTGCACAGTCTACAGCCGGTGGAGCGGGCGATGCATTTGTGTCGAAATTCGATGCAGCCGGTATTCTTAAGTATTCTACATATTTAGGTGGTACGGGAATAGATCAGGCAAACGCAATTGCCATTGATAGTCTGGGTAATGCATATGTTTGCGGCCAATGCGGAGATACCTTTGTTGCACCAGGCGTGAAGTATGCCGGTGTTTTTAAGCAAACCCAAAACAGTAACCCTGATGGGTTCATAGCAAAATTGGATCCAACGGGCGCAGATTTTGTTTATAAAACATACTTAGGCGGATCAACGCCACCGACCGATGCTACTGGTATCGCGTTGGATAGTAATGACAATGTTTATGTAACAGGATGGACGATGTCAGCTGATATGCCTAAAACAAGTCCAGGTACTGACAGGATTGGTCAAACAACTATAGATACCGCGCCGGATGCGTATATATTTAAGATGAAAATGGATCTTACAGGCGCTGGCGATGCGAAGTATTTCACTTATTTAGGTGGTGATACTGACGATAGAGCTACTGCCATCACGGTTGATACAGTAGGCAACGCTTATGTGACCGGGAGAACAACTTCGTTGGATTTCGTAGTCGATGATACATTAATACGTCCTGCATCTATTCAAACACCTTTCGACAGCGTGTTAGGTGCGACGGCAAAAGTGTTTGTGACTGTAATAGGCCCGACTGGGGCTACCCGTTTGTTTAACACATATATGGGAGGCGTGACAGAGCAGAAAGGGATGGGGATTGGCTTGGATGCCAGTCATAATATTTATGTGGCGGGATGGACCAATTCCACTGATTTCCCCACTTCTACACATAGTTTCCCTACGACCTTATCGCTTTATCCGGAAAATAAGGGATCATATGATGGTTTCGTAATGAAAATTTCCGCGGTGTCACCTATAATTAAGCCGGTGGTTACCAACGTTAATCCAAAAACCGGTCCTCTCACTGGAGGAACTACGGTTGTTATTACCGGTACCAATTTTACCGGGATCCTCATTTCGTCAGGTGTTAAGTTCGGCGGAGTTTACGCTTCGACTTTTACTGTAATGCTTCAACGGAGATCGTTGCAATATCACCAGTACATATTGAAGGAGTAGTAGATATCGTGGTGACCAGCACAGCGGGTGCATCTTTGGTTGTGGCAGTAGATACCTACACTTATATCAACATACCTGCAATAACTAGTGTTAATCCAAACTTTGGCCCCCTCACCGGAGGAACCACGGTTGTTATCACCGGTACAGGGTTCTTCGGTATCTTCTCTTCATCCGGCGTCATGTTCAGCGGGGTGAACGCTTCGACTTATACCGTAAATTCTTCTACGCAAATAACGGCAATCGCGCCGGCACATGCGATAGGGGTCGTCGATATCGTGGTAACGAGTACTGCGAGTGCAACTCCTATTGTACTGGCAGATCGTTATACATATTATCCTCTACCTACAGTCACTAATGCCAATCCAAATTTTGGCGCTCTTACTGGGGGAACCACGGTTGTTATTACTGGTACCAACTTTAATGGTATCTTTGTTTCATCCGGCGTAAGGTTCAACGGGGTGAACGCTGCGAGTTATGTCGTAAACTCTTCAACGCGGATCACGGCAATCACGCCGGCACATGCGGTTGGAGTCGTCGATATCGTGGTGGTAAGCACAGCGGGTGCATCTTTGGTTGTGGCGGTAGATACCTATACGTATTTTGCTTTACCTGCGATCACAAGCGTTAATCCAAATATTGGCCCTCTTGCAGGAGGTACAACAGTTGTTATCACGGGTACCGGGTTCATCGGTATCACTGGAGTGACAGGAGTAAAATTCGGCGCAGTGAACGCTGCAAGTTATATAGTAAATTATTCTACGCAAATCACGGCGATAGCGCCAGCGCAGGCGGCGGGGACAGTGGACATCGTGGCAACGAGCCCGGTGGGCGCATCTCCGATCGTGTTGGCAGATCGCTACTCGTATGCTAACTCTAATGCCCCTATGATCACCAGCGTTAGCCCAAATTTTGGCCCGCTTTCCGGGGTCATCACGGTTGTTATTACCGGTGCCAATTTTACCGGTATCACCGTATCATCCGGCGTCATGTTTGGCGGGGTGAACGCAGCGAGTTATACAGTAAATTCTTCTACGCAGATCACGGCGATCCCGCCGGCGCATGCAGTGGGTGTTGTTGACATCGTAGCGACGAACCCGCTCGGCGGCCCATCTCCGATCGTGCTGGCAGGCCGGTATACGTATGCTAATGTACCTGCGATTACCAGCATCAGTCCAAATATAGGCATTTCTACAGGAGGAACAACGGTTGTTATTACCGGTACCGGGTTTACCGGCATCACCGGAGTGACAAGCGTTAAGTTCGACACAGTGAACGCCACGAGTTATGTCGTAGATTCGGATACGCAGATTACGGCGGTCGCACCGGCACATGCGGCGGAAGTAGTGGACGTTGTGGCGACGAGCATAGCGGGTACATCTCCGATCGTGCTGGGAGTCAATTACAGGTATGCTAATATACCGACGATCACTAACGTTAGTCCAAATTTTGGCCCGCTTTCCGGGGTCATCACGGTTGTCATTACCGGTACCGGGTTTACCGGCACTACTGGTGCGGCAAGCGTTAAGTTCGGCGCAGTGAACGCTGCGAGTTATACTGTAAATGCGGATACACAAATCGTGGCGATAGCGCCGGCTCAGGCGGCAGGGACTGTGGATATCATAGCGACAAGCCCGGTGGGTACATCTCTGGCCGTACTGGCAGATCGCTATACGTATGCCAATGTACCTGCGATCAGTGGCATCACTCCAAATATTGGCCTTGCTACCGGGGGAACAACGGTTGTCATTACTGGCACCGGGTTTACCGGTATCACCGTTTCATCTGGCGTCATGTTCGGCACAGTGAATGCTACGAGTTATGTAGTGGATTCGAATACGCAAATTACGGCAATAACGCCGGTGCATGTTGTGGGAACAGTAAACATCGTGGTGACGAACCCGTCAGGCACATCTCCAACCGTGCTGGCAGATCGCTATACGTATGCTATTATCCCTGCGATTACTAGTGTTAATCCAAACTTTGGCCCGCTTGCGGGGGTCATCACTGTTGCCATTACAGGTTCCGGCTTCACTGGAATAACTGGAGCAACTAGCGTCACGTTTGGCGGAGTGAATGCAGTAAGTTATATAGTGGATTCAGATACACAAATTTCAGCAATAGTTCCAGCGCACGCGGCAGGAACAGTAGATATCGTGATAACGAACTTGGTAGGAACATCTCCAACCGGAGTAGCAGATGCCTATACATATGCTGATATACCGGCAATCACAGGGCTAACTCCCAAAATCGGTATTATTACCGGAGGAACAACGGTTGTTATCGCCGGGACCGGTTTTACCGGTATCACCGGAGTAGACGGCGTTAAGTTCGGTACGGTGAACGCTGTGAGTTATGTCGTGAATTCTGATACGCAGCTTACGGCGATTACACCAGCGCATGCAGCGGGAGTCGTTGACGTCGTAACAAAGAGTATGGCAGGCACGTCTCCAATCGTGCTGGTAGATCGCTTTATATACGCTAGTATACCTGCAATCACTGGTATTAGCCCAATATTTGGCCCAGCTACAGGCGGAACAACAGTTGTTATTACAGGGTCCGGGTTTAATAACATCATCGGTGTGGCCGGTGTAAAGTTTGATACGGTGAACGCCACGAGTTATGTCGTAGATTCGGATACGCAGCTCACGGCGGTATCGCCAGCGCATACAGCAGGGGTTGTTGATATAGTAATGACCAACCCGGTAGGATCATCACCAATCGTGCAGGCAGACAAATATACGTACTTCCTTACATCAGTTATTGGCACCTACTTTGACCCGTATATCTTCCCCTCACCCGCGACAGGCAGTACGGCATTTATTGCGTACTACATGACGGACTCAGGCCTCGCGAATATCCGTATATATAACGAGATCGGTGAGCTTATAGATGCGTTAGAAGAAAGAAAATCGTCTGGTGCACAGAGCTCAAGTATCGATGTTGATAAAATGGCGCCGGGAGTGTATTTCTATCTTTTGAATATGAACTACGACGGCGGGACGACGCAGAAACATTCTAAACGCAAATTCGTGGTTATACACTGAGGAGGAAATTATGAAAATAAATTCGGAGGATAAATACATGAAGATTAAAAAGATCGGTATGGTATTAATGACAGCAGCGTTATTCAGCGGGCTAGCATGCATAGCTGAAACTGCGCAGGTGGCAGGGGGAAGCCTGGGTATGCCGTTGACCCGCGAAGGCGGGACAGCCCGTGCGATGTCAATGGGGTCAGCGGTTGTTGGAGTACCCCAGGATTCATCATCCTTG
>JBBAAG010000062.1 GCA_041658405.1 Elusimicrobiota bacterium | reverse complement strand
ATAACGTAGCGATGACAGTAGAGCTGATCACCCCGATAGCAATGGAAAAAGGCGTTAAGTTTGCTATCCGTGAAGGCGGGCATACAGTCGGCGCCGGTGTTGTCACAGATATTTTGAAGTAAAGTTTGAAAGTATTTTTTTGAGAGAAAGGGTGTAGTAAAGATTTTATGCGTGAACCTGTTAATATGGAATGTACGGTCTGTAAAGAACGTAATTATAGTTTGATGAAGGATAAAAAGAAAAAACAGGGTAAGATGGAGATAAAAAAGTTTTGTAATAGCTGTAGAAAGCATACAAAACATAAGGAGTTGAAATAGGAAGGAAGACTGCTAACTGACGGGAGTGTCGGTTAATTGGCAAACCACCGGTCTCCAAAACCGGAACTGAGGGTTCAAGTCCTTCCACTCCCGAA
This sequence comes from Elusimicrobiota bacterium, assembly GCA_041658405.1. NCBI lineage: Bacteria > Pseudomonadati > Elusimicrobiota > Elusimicrobiota bacterium. The sequence goes on along the minus strand of JBBAAG010000062.1, from coordinate 18,880 downwards.
TTAATTTATAGAAAAAAAGGATGTTATGGGAATTAAACAGGTTTATAGTGACAGTGCGCAGTTCATGAAGGAAGTTTATTATGAACTCAAAAAAGCAACGTGGCTCTCATGGAAAGAAGTAGTGGGTTCTACCGCGACGATTGTTGTGCTGGTAGTGATACTCGCTTTATTTGTCAGTGCGATTGACCTTATTCTTTCCTTTGTGTTTGGTTTGTTCTTGAGGTAGTAATAGAAGGATATACAGATTAAGGATTCGGATTATTAACGGAGAATGAGGAAGTTATAAAAAATGACGACAGATGCGAAATGGTATGTTGTTCATACCAAAACAAACTACGAAGAAAAGGTTAAGCAGGCATTGGAGAAGGTAAGGGACGAGCAAAATGTTAAGGATTTGATTGTCAGCGTCATGGTTCCTACGGAAGATGTTATGGAGATCAAGAAAAATAAGAAGCAAATACGTAAACGCCCGTTTTATCCGGGGTACGTGTTTGTAAAAGCTGTGATGGATAACGCGACATTTAATATTATCCGTAATGCTCCGGGAGTAAGCGGGTTTCTTGGTGCTGAAAAAAATAAGGAGCCCGTACCGTTGAATGATACCGAAGCAAGCGAGATTGAAGAACTTACTAAACCATCAGCGGTTGCTAAGAAGCCGCGCCCGGCGGTCTTGTTTGATAAAGGAGAGGCGGTACGTATCAACGAAGGGCCGTTTAAGCATTTTGTAGGTGTCGTCGAGGAAGTGCATGAAGAACGTGCAAAGCTTAAGGTTATGGTAACAATCTTCGGGCGTCCCACACCGGTAGAACTTGATTTTTTGCAGGTAGAGAAAGTATAGTTTAAAGTTTTAAGAAAGAACATAGATACAGGAGGAGTAGTTGTAAAATGGCGAAAAAGGTTAAAACAGTAGCGAAACTGCAGATACCCGCAGGTGCGGCTAATCCCGCACCGCCGGTAGGGCCCGCATTGGGGCAGCACGGGGTTAATATCATGGAGTTTTGTAAACAGTTTAATGAACGTACAAAAGTGCAGGAGGCAGGAACCACTATACCTGTGATTATAACGATTTATGAAGACAGGTCGTTTACGTTTATCACAAAAATGCCGCCGGTAGCGTCGTTACTGAAAAAAGCTGCGGGGTTGGCAAAAGCTTCAGGTGAACCCAATAAAAATAAGGTTGGGAAAGTAACAAAAGCGCAGGTTATGGAAATCGCAAAAGCTAAGATGCCGGATCTCAACGCAAAGGATATGAGAGGTGCAATGTTGTTGGTGGAAGGTACTGCGCGGAGTATGGGTATTGAAGTTGTGGAGAAATAGGGGTATTTAAGAAATTTAGGAATAAGAGGAAGTATTAAGTTTATGGCAGGTAAAAAGTTTAGGGAAGTACAGAAATTAATTGATCCGGAGAAGTTGTATACCGTTGAAGCAGCGGTGGAACTGTTAAAGAAAACTGCAGTGACTAAGTTTGACAGTACCGTCGAGATTCATATTGCGCTGGGGATTGATCCAAAACAGTCTGACCAGCTTGTCCGCGGGACGACTGTGTTACCCGCAGGGACGGGGAAAACTAAACGCGTAGCGGTTATCGCAAAAGGTGAGAAAGTGAAGGAAGCAGAAGCTGCTGGCGCGGATACCGTGGGTGAAGATGATCTTGTTGAAAAAATTAGTAAGGGTTGGATGGAGTTTGATGTTCTCGTGGCGACACCCGATATGATGAAAAACGCGTCAAGATTAGGTAAGCTTCTCGGGAGTAGAGGGTTGATGCCTAACCCGAAAGCCGGGACTGTTACGTTTGAACTTGAGAAAACAGTGAAAGAACTTAAGGCCGGGCGGATTGAGTACCGCGTGGATAGTTACGGTATAGTTCATTTGCCTATAGGGAAGGCGTCGTTTGACAAAGATAAGTTGTTGCTTAACGTTAACGCTATCATTGGAGCAATAACACAGGCGCGGCCCGCTGCGGCAAAAGGGCAGTATATTAAGTCAATTACTTTAACGACAACTATGGGTCCCGCGATTCATGTTGAAGCGTTACAGAAAGTTGCTGCGTAAATCAAGTAGGTTAAGGTATATTCAATAAAAAAGCGGTGGTACTGGTTTGTTGATAACCTGTACCGCCGTTTTTATTTTTTTTGTGCTTCATTGTTTATTTAGTATAATACTGGTTATCTGAATGAAGTAGTATAGGTTTTTTTATTTAAGGATTCCCATTTTATAGTATGTCAATACACACAGAGTTTGTTCATCTGCATAATCATACTGAGTATTCGTTGTTGGACGGCGCATGCAGGGTTGTTAATGATAAAGATGAGCCCGGTGATCTGCTTCATCATGTCTTAAAGAATAATATGAAAGCCCTGGCAATTACTGATCATGGTAATATGTACGGCGCGGTTGAGTTTTATCTTGCCTGCAAAAAAATCGGGTTAAAACCTGTCATCGGATGTGAGGTATACGTTGCTCCGCAAAGTAGGTTTATGAAACGTGTAGAGGTTGATAACCGCGAGACTGCGTTCCATCTGACATTACTCGCACAGAATTTTAGGGGTTATCAAAACCTTATGAAACTTGTTACCCTGGGTTTTCTTGAAGGGTTTTATTACCACCCGAGAGTTGACCGTGAACTTATAGAGAAATATCATGATGGGATTATTGCGTTGTCAGGGTGTTTAAAAGGTGAAGTGCCTAATTTGTTGTTGAAAGGGAAAGATGCTGAAGCTGTACGCCTGGCAGGTGAGTACTCTGAAATTTTTGGGAAAGAAAATTATTTTGTTGAACTCATGGATCATGGGATTGAGAAACAAAGGATTGTGCTTCCCAAACTCGTGGCATTAGGGAAAAAGTGTAATCTTCCTTTGGTCTGTACCAACGACTGTCATTATTTGTCATCACAGGATGTTGAAGTACACGAGGTGTTGCTGTGTATCGGTACAAAAAAAACTATGATGGATGCTGATCGGTTTAGGTTTAGTTCACCACAATTTTATTATAAAACACCGGAGGAGATGAGGTTAACGTTCAGGGATTATCCTGATGCGATAAGGAATACGGTGGTAATAGCGGAACGCGTTAATGTTGAGATTGATACTACACATACGTACTTGCCGGAGTACGCGTTACCTCCCGGGGAAGTTAGTTTGGAAGCTTATCTGCGGAAACTGTGTGTCCAGGGTATTGCAAAACGGTACCCTCCAGGGAGTGATCTTGACCGCGTACATAAACGGTTGGAACATGAACTTGGTGTCGTAGGGAAAATGGGGTTTGCCGGGTATTTTCTTATCGTCTGGGATTTTATTTCGTATGCTAAGTCCAAAGATATACCCGTGGGGCCAGGCCGCGGGTCCGGGGCTGGGTCTATTATTTCCTTTCTTCTGGGTATCACAGAGATTGAACCTCTGAAGTATAACCTTTTGTTTGAACGGTTTCTTAATAGTGAACGTATATCAATGCCGGATCTTGATATTGATTTTAGTGATCACGGGCGTGAGGAAGTGATTAATTACGTTAAAAATAAATATGGCGAGGATAGTGTTGCTCAAATAATCACGTTCAGTACTATGCAGTCAAAACTTGTTACTAAAGATGTTGGCCGTGCGCTGGGTGTGCCGCTTGAGCATGTGGAAACTGTAACAAAACTGTTCCCTACAGGGATGAGTGTTGCTGCGGCACGGAATTCTGTGGCGGATATACGTAGTATTGCAGAAAATAATGCGCAGATTAGTAAGATGCTGGATATCGCGCAAAAACTTGAAGGCGTTAAGCGTCATGTCGGTGTGCACGCAGCAGGGGTGGTTATCTCAAAAGGTGATATCGTTAATTATGTACCTCTTGCAAAACAGCCAAATAAGGATGCGGTTACCACACAGTATTACGATAAATTACTTGAAAAACTTGGCTTGTTGAAGATGGACTTCCTGGGTTTACGGACGTTGAGTATTCTGCAGGATACTCTTAAACTTATAGTACAGACCAGAGGGGTTAAGGTTGATCTTTCTGCTATTGAGTTGAATGATAAAAAAACGTTTCAGTTATTCAAGGTTGCGCGTACCATCGGGGTGTTTCAGTTGGAATCACAGGGGATGCGGAATGTTCTGCGTGACCTTCAACCTACTGAGTTTGAGGATATTATCGCTCTGAACGCTATGTTTCGTCCGGGTCCGTTGAAGTCAGGTATGGTACGGGATTATATTGAACGTAAGCATAAACGCGCAAAGGTTGTGTATTATCATCCAAAACTGGAACCCGTACTCAGGGAAACGTACGGGGTTATTCTTTATCAGGAACAGGTTATGCAGATATCGATGGTACTTGCAGGATTTAGTGCGGCACAGGCTGATATCCTGCGTCATGCAATGGGTAAAAAAAATGTTGTTGAGATTGCAAAACAAAAAAACGGGTTCATTGAAGGCTGTAAAAAAAACGGGCATGCCGGCGATTTTGCGAAGGATTTGTTTGAAAAAATAGAGTTTTTCGCGGGGTACGGGTTTAATAAGTCGCACGCTACGGCTTATGCACTGGTTGCGTACTGGACGGCGTATCTTAAAGCTAATTTTACACTTGAATATTTTGCTGCGTTATTAACCAGCGAAATCGGGCGGAGTGCTATCAAGGAAGGTGAAGAGAATAAGATCGCGGAGTACACGGCGGATGCAAAATTATTCGGGCTTGAAATTTTAGCTCCGTCAGTACAGAAGTCGTATTCACAGTTTTCGGTTGAGGATAATAAAATAAGGTACGGGTTATTGGCAATAAAAAATGTTGGTGAAGGCGCAGTGGAAACAATTGTTGAGGAACGCAGAAAAAACGGGGAGTACAAAAATTGGGATGATTTTCTGTACCGTATAGATATGCGCCAGGTTAACCGCCGGATGCTTGAGAGTTTAGTGAAGTCAGGTGCGTGTGATTGTTTTGGCAGGAACCGGTCTGAATTATATGCTAGTTTGGATGTTATAGTTGACCGCGTGGTTAGGCTTCAACGGAAAAAGGATGCCGGGGCACAGGTGTCGTTGTTTGGGGATGAGGATATCCTGTCTTACAAAAGCGAGGATACAATGGCTGAGATGCCGGAATGGGTGGAGCATGTATTGCTGTCAAATGAAAAGGAAGTGCTGGGTTTGTATGTATCCGGGCATCCACTGGCAACCCGCGCAGCGGAACTTCTGTGTTACGCAAAGTCTACTATCGGGGAGATAAAGAAGAAGTATCAGAAAATTGAACCTGATACTGAGACAGTTGAGGAAATAGGTGGTGAGATCGCGGAGGGTGATAATAATGGCATAGATGGGAAAGAGAAGGGTGGTGGTAAAGCTAAGAACGGTTTCCACCGCGAATTCCTTGAGCGTATACGTATCGGCGGGTTGGTGAGTAATGTTATGAAGTTAAACGTAAAAGCGACGGGGGAGCCTTGGGCTAAGATTAAACTTGAAGATTTGACTGATGATATTGAAGTACTGGTATTCCCGCGGTACTTCAGGGTTGTTGATATAAAATGTTTAGAGCTTAACGCTATTGTTATTGTTGAAGGTACTTTACAACGCGGAGATAATTCAATTGATATTATCGCTGATGAGATTCATTGTATAGGCGATGCGGTTCAACGGTATGTTAACCGCGTATGGTTAACAGTGGATAATATTTTGATTAAGGAAGAAAAGTTTCTGGAGCGTTTGCGTAAGCTTGTAGTGAATAATCCAGGGCCTGTGAGGGTGGGGTTTAAGGTACATGAGGAGAGTGACGAGGTTGTGCAGCTGGATCTCGGGGTGGATATTAAACTCAATGATCATGTGATAAAAGAACTTTGTAATATGGCAGGGGGGAATAAAAATATTGAGTACGGTGTAGCTGAGCTTACACCGGAACAGGTAAAAAAACCGCGGAGTGAACGCGTTGACTACTATAAAAATAAAAGATAAAATATAGGGTAAGTTTAAGTAAATAGGGAAATAGGAGGAATTGTTTTTATGTTGAGTAAAAAAGTTGTTGCGTTGGTGTTTGGCCTGTTGTTGCTTGCGGTAAGCTCAGGGGTTGCTGAAGTAGTGGTGGTGAGTACCATTACGCCGGTAACGAATGACGAGTGGATTAGTTGGTTAAAAAATAATTCTGAACCAATGAAACGCGCACAGGCTGCCGAACGGTTGGGGATGCTCGGTGAAAAACGTGCGGTTAATGATCTGATTAACGCGTTGAATGACCAAAACGTTTTTGTGCGCCGTAATGCAGTTGAAGCACTGGGATTGTTACGTGCAGGTGAAGCTATGGATGCGTTGATAAAACTGTTATCCGACCCGGAAGCGCAGGTACGGCAAAACGTTGCGATCTCAATGGGGTATATAGGGGATAAACGCGCGGTTGAACCTTTAACAAAAGCGTTGGAGGATAAGGATGAAGGCGTAGTCCTTGCTGCAACGATGAACCTCGGGCAGTTACAAGCAACTGAATCTGTCTCTGCGTTAACTAAACTGCTGGAGAGTACTAATACGCGGTATAAAGTGCAGGCGTTACAGGCTTTAGGGCAGATTAAAGATAAGGCATCGGCTAAAAATTTGGCAGCATTGCTTAACGATAGTGATCCTAAAGTTCAGGTACAGGCTGCGCAGGCAATTGGGGAAATCGGGAATACCGAAGTTGTAGCGTCATTAAAGCCGTTACTTGCTAATACTAATAAAGAAGTTAAACTCGCTGCAGCGGAGGCGTTGGCTAAACTCAAAGACGCGTCAGGGTATGATGTTGCGGTTTCATTACTGGCAGATCCATCGGAGTCTATCCGCGCACAGGCGGTTAGCGCGTTGGGTTTAGCGGGGAATAAAGCGGCAATTACTAAGATTGAACCGTTGTTAAAAGATAAAAGCGCGTATGTGTCAAGCGTAGCGAAGAATTCGTTGTTCCGGTTAGGGTGGAAAGAACCGGTTGCTGCGAAACAACCGGTTAACGGGAAGCCTGCTGCTAAAACCGGGACAAAAACCGGTACCGCGGTAAAGAAAAATTAATTAAGGATGATTTTTTTAATTATTTTTATAAAAGTATAATAATGAAAAAACTATTTGTTGTAATTGGTGTTATTCTTGCGTTGCTGATACCATTAAACGGGTATGCTGTCCAGCCGATTACGCCGTTGGAGATGATAGACGCGCCAACAGCTGAGGTTGTGGATCATGAGTCTGTACTCGTTAATTTCAGGGTTTACGAAAACGGCGGGTTGTTGACAAAAATAGTGTTCGGCGTGATTAACCGCCTGCAGTTGGGGTTAACCATGGATATCGCTAAGGTTATCGGCAGGGACCAGCCTGAACTGCATCAGCCGCAGTTGGATATTAAATTCCGGTTCTTTGATGGTAATGTTTATGTTCCGGCATTGGCGTTGGGGTATAACTCGCAGGGGTATTTGTATAATGAACTATTGAAACAGTACGCGCATCGCGAAAAAGGGTTGTACCTTGTCGCGAGCCGCGAGATTGTTGATGGTTTGGAACTTCATCTCGGGACAAATGTTTATGATTTTGAGAAAGATATTTTTTATGGATTTCTGGGGATGTCGTGGTTACTCGGGGAACGGTTTATGACATGCTTTGAACTTGATAATATCCGTAATTCCGATGAGGTACGCGTTAATTTTAATCTTGCTGCTAAGTTTACAGATAATCTTACAATGGAACTCGCTGTGCGGGATATGGTAGTTGCGGCAAATCATTCGCCAGATAGGGTTTTGAAGATTACATATCAAACGTGGTTAAAGAATATGGTAAAATCGGGCACAGCTAAAAGTGATGGGAAGTAGTTTATACAATGGCAAACGGTAGTACAGCGTTAGAGTTTGAAAAACCAATCGTTGAGCTTGAACTGAAAATTGAGGAGCTCAGGGTTTTTTCTAAAGAAAAAAATGTGGATGTCAGTGGTGAGATTAAAGCACTGGAAGAAAAGTGCGAAATTTTAAAACATGAAATTTATAACGCTTTAACTCCCTGGCATCGTGTACAGCTTGCAAGGCATCCTCAACGGCCTTATACGCTTGATTATATTAATCTTATGATGACAAACTTTGTGGAACTCCACGGGGACAGGTTGTACGGTGATGATCCGTCTATCGTCGGGGGATTCGCGATGCTTGATGATATCCCTGTAATGGTGCTTGGGCATCAGAAGGGAAGGAATATTGATGAAAATATGAAACGCAATTTCGGTAGCGCGCATCCTGAAGGATACCGCAAAGCTATTAGGTTAATGATGCTTGCGGCAAAGTTCGGGAAGCCAGTGGTATGCCTACTTGATACCCAGGGCGCGTATCCTGGTGATGCTGCGGAAGCAAGGGGTATTGCCGAAGCAATTGCGCGGAATATGAAGATTATGTCAACTTTACCGGTACCGATTGTTGTGGTTGTCATCGGGGAAGGCGGGTCCGGGGGCGCTTTAGGGATAGGCGTGGGTAACCGCGTGTTAATGATGGAGAATGCTATATATTCTGTGATTTCGCCGGAAGGATGCGCGTCAATACTTTATAAGGATTCTAAGTTCGCAAATGAAGCGGCAAAAGCGTTGAAAGTTACGGCGCAGGATCTTAAGGAACTTGGTGTTATCGACGAGATCGTGCCTGAACCGTTAGGCGGGGCGCATAGAAATATGGAAGTAACAGCAGAGAATCTTAAATCTGTATTAAAACGTAATCTGATAGAACTTATAAAGATTAATTCTTCAAAACTGATAGAAATGCGGTATAAAAAGTTCAGGGCTATGGGTAGTTTTGAGGAAAAAAAGAAAAAGTGTGAAAGTAATGGTATTAAATCAAAGAAAAGGAAGGGGTAATTTATTATGCCGTTAGTGTCATCAAGGGAAATGTTTAAGAAAGCGTATACCGGCGGGTATGCGGTTGGTGCATTTAATGTTAACAATATGGAGATCCTTCAGGCAATTGTTGACGGGGCTAAGGAAGAACAGGCACCGTTGATCCTGCAGGTATCAGCCGGGGCGAGAAAGTACGCGCGGCATGAGTACCTGATCAAACTAGTGGAAGCTGCATTGCAAACCGCTGATATCCCGATATGTTTGCACTTGGACCACGGTGAAGATTTTGAGGTGTGTAAGTCGTGTGTCGACGGTGGGTTTAGTTCGGTAATGATTGACGGGTCAAAGTTTCCGCTTGAAGAAAATATTGCGGTAACAAAAAAAGTGGTGGATTACGCGCATGCGAAGAATGTTACTGTAGAAGCTGAACTCGGACGGTTGGCGGGTGTGGAAGACGCTGTCAACGTGGCAAAAGCGGATGCTACCTACACCGATCCGGATGATGCGGAACGGTTTGTGAAAGAAACAGGGTGTGATTCCCTGGCAATCGCTATAGGGACAAGTCACGGGGCTTATAAGTTTAAGGGTGAACCTAAACTTGACTTCCCGAGGTTGGAAGAAATCGCGCGTAGGTTGCCGAATTTCCCGTTAGTGCTTCACGGTGCGTCGTCAGTGCCGGAGTATTTAGTTGCTCTGTGTAATAAGTACGGCGGGACGTTGCCGGGTACAAAAGGTGTGCCGGAAGAGATGTTGAGGAGAGCGGCAGGCGGGGCGGTATGTAAAATAAATATTGATACGGACTTGCGTCTTGCGATGACAGCGACTATACGCCGGGTATTTGTCGAAAATCCTAAAGAGTTTGACCCAAGAAAATACCTCGGGCCGGCACGGGATGAGATAAAGAAAGTTGTACAACATAAGATTAAAGACGTTTTGGGTTGTTCCGGTAAAGCAAAATAGTTTCAAAATTATTTTTAGTATTTACATAGCGTTCGTAGTTGTGAAAAGAAATACTGTTGACTATAGGTTAACATTCGATAATAATGTTACTATATGCCAAATGTGGTAATGTTGTTATAAAGGGGGATTGTTGTTTATGAAGAAAGTATTGGGGATCGTTGTAGCAGCGTTGATAAGTGTAACGCTAGCTGCAGCAGTGGTGGTAGCGGCGGAAGTGTTTGTATCGGAAACAGTGGGGACTCCACAGGTTTTGCACTTCAAAGCGACTTCATGGGCGCCTATGAAAAAAGATATGAGGTTACAGGAGAAGGATGTTCTTCGCACAAACAGGTTTAGCCGGGTGGAACTTTCGTTTAGTAACGGGACAAAAGCTGCAGTAACAGAGAAATCAGTCCTTGGTATTGCAGAGCTTAATCCAAAAAAGTTTTCTATCGCAATGAACTTATTAACAGGAAAAGTTAGAAGTGAAGTTTCAAAGCTTGGTAAGGGTGATAAATACGCTATCCGTACCCCTACCGCTGTGTGTGCTGTTCGTGGAACTTTATATAATGTTGAATCTAATAATCCTGCTGTATATAATGCTGTATTCGCGGATGAGTTAGGAGCAGCACCGGCAGCACCAGCAGGAGCGGCAGGTGGGGCAGCAGCTGGCGGGGCGGCAGCGGGTGGTGCAGCAGCCGGTGCGGCGGGTGCCGCTGGTGGTGCAGGTGCAGCAGGGGCAGCAGCAGGCGCCGCTGGAGCAGCAGGTGCGGGAGCAGCAGCAGGTGGTGTAGCAGCAGGGGCTATTATTGCTCCAGGTGCATCAGTATCAGCAGCAGCAGTAGCAGGGGTAGTTGCAGCATGCGTTGCAAGTAATCCTTCTAGTATCGCACCGTCTTTAGCATCCGCAGGGATTCCAACAAATACTCTGGAAGCTACTCAAGTATCAGTAGCAAATGGTGCTGTTGCAACAAATAATGCGGCAAATGCTTCAGCAGCGCCAGTGGTTGTTGGTGCAGGTCAAACAACACAAACTAATTCTAATGGTACGGTACAGCAACCGACAGTTATGACACAGGAACAAACACAGTCTGTCACTCAAAACGCGATGACAGCGCCTATACAGTCGCAACAACCGCAGCAAACTACTCCTGGTGCACAACAGCAGACAGCAGCGGCAGTAACTACGCCCGCGGCAGCTACAGCAGCAACGCCGGCAGCAGCAGCGACGACGCCCGCAGCGGCTACAACAGCGACTCCGGCAACAACGCCGGCAACTGCAGCGGCAACTGGGACAGAACAACAGGCTGCAGTGACTCCCGGTGCGCCGGTAACAGAACAGCAGGTAACTGCTCCGGCTGTCACTCAGGAAGTAGTAACTGCTCCTGAAACACAGTCAACGGAATCCGCAGGGTCATTTGACCTTGGTGACCTCGGGGCTGTGGGGGAAGAGTTAAAACAGGAATTTCAATCGTTTGTTTCAGAAACTGAAACTTCGAACAGAGATGTGCGTGAGATCACTCAGGAAGTTAAGGTAGAAGATTTTGCGGCGAATCGCGCAATGCGTGATGTCAATGGTAATCTTGTCCGTGTAGAACAAAAGTTTTCACGTCCTAACGCGCAATCTATGCAGTTCACAAATATTGTACAGCGTAAAGACGGGTATAACTATGGAAGTAATAGTATTACTAATGTCACATATAACGGGACAAATGCTTCCAGGACTGACTCGCTTGAAATAACTTTACAGTTTAATAAAGAACTTCCGGAACAAATCGCGGAATGGGGTACTTTTATTAAAAATAATGAGAAGGATTTTAAGCTTAATAGTATGCAGGCAGTAGTATCGAATAGTAGCGGGGATCAGATTAAGTCTGAACTTAAGTTAACTGAAGTGTTGAATACTAACACGAATCAGTTGGAAACAAAAGAGGACGCGCATATTTATTTGAATAGCCGGGAGATTAAGTTCGGCCCGGAAGGTGTTCCTGAAAAAGAGCCAACTACCGGGATTACTAAAAATGATGCCGGTGATATTTCCGGTGGAAGTTTGTGGATTACCTCCGAGATTCCATACCAGTATACTGACGGTGCAAAAGAGCTTGGGTGGTTGACCGTCCAAGGGTTTGCAATTAATAATGATGGTAATGTATACAACTTCAATTCTTTAAAGGATAGTGTCAGCAGTGACCTTTTTGGGATCCTGAAAAATGTTGCAATTGAAAGTATTTTCTCTGCAAAAATTGGTAAAATGACGGATTATGCTTATAGAGGCGATGACGTTTTTATTGGTAAAAATATTGATTTAATATTTACACCGGATATTATAACTTCAATCGTACTGAAGATACCAAACTTTACGGAGTTGACCTCATCCTCGTCTTCATCATCTAATAAGGATAGCGGGACTGTGGATACAGGTAATACCGGGACTAATACAAATATAAATACAATACCCGGTGCGATTTCGTTATTGAGGTTATACTAGTTTTTTATTGTTAATATCTATAATAGATTGAGAGGTGCGGACTTGGTCAAAAGTTTTATGCAAAAATGCGTTGTGGTCCTTGCGCTGGTACTGTCTTGCGCGGGGATGGGGTACACGGATCTTACGTCAGACCTTACACAGTGGGGTATTGATTTTGGGTTACGGCTAGTGCAGTCACCTGCGTCGCTGTTCATGGAATTCCAGAACACTATGGACGATACGGTGCCTGTAAAAGAAAATAAGTGGGTAGTTGTTAAAACTAACCTCGTACCGTTAATGCTGCCGTTCACCGCGACGGGGATCGCAATTAACGCTAAAGTATGGCCGGAAAGCCAGTATATCCCGCAGTGCGGGTTGTATTTTAATTACTGGGCATTACCGGTATTGTCGGCTGTACCGGCAGATACTGCCTCTGCGTCAATAAGCGGGTATGGGTATGGCGCGGTTATCGCTAAAAAGTTGAAGAAACAAACACGGTTATTCACCGGGATTAAGGCTTCACAGGCGCAGATGTCCGTTAAACTCGCGAAACCCGTAGATATGAGCGGGACACAGTTTACAGGGTTAGATATGATTGATACCGATTATTATTGGTATACCGGCCTTGAGTTCCAGAGTAATGCAAAAAAGTCAATTTATACGCAGTTAGGTTATTCGTTTAATACAAAACGTATATTCTCAAAGATATCGTTATGTTACACGTGGAGCGAAATCGGGTTGGCTATATATCCCGAAGGTTTTATTGTCGTATATCCCTATTGGAATATACGAATAAAATTTTAAGGGATAGGCGGTGAATATTATGAAAATGAGGGAAACTAATAGAATGAAAAAAGTTTTTGTCTTAGGACTATCGTTAACCCTGTGTTTCGCGATAAACGCGCTTGCCGAAGAACAGCAGTCAGCAAAAACGCAGGTACCGGAACAGGCAACTGAAAAGGTTGAGAAAGCAGCAGAGGCGCCAACTAAGCCGTTTGTTATGATGCCGTATTACTCACTATCCTTTGCGGAAGGGTCGTATTACGTGGCAAAAGGGCCTGGGTCGGTTATTATTAATAACAGTCTGACTAACGACCTTGGGCTTATCATGCGGTTATTCAACAGCCATACATTATTGTTCTTTTATCAGCTTAAGTATACAGGGCCGGGCGTGAAAAAACAGGAGGGTAAGGATTTCCAGGAGAAAGCAATGGATCATTTCCTGTTCGCGCAGTATCAGTTTAAGATAAACGATGAGTTATCGGTAAAAGCTAAGTATAACTATTTGACAGAATACTATCGAGCGGGTACAAATGAACCTTGGGAAGATGGGACGTTTAATTTTACACGGCCCGGGGTTGACCTGCGGGTGGAGTCAAAATATTTTGGGGTAAAAGTTGTTCCTGTATTCCAGATGGGAGATATGACGTTCCCGAATTATATTGAACTCAAGAAAACTACTACTACCGTTACGGAAAGCCTTGAGGGTATGCAGGATCAGGCATATATGCAGCTAGGTGCTATCGTAGAATATGCGCCGGTTAAGGTGACGTTAAACTATGATAACCAGGCGTATAAGAAAAAAACGATTACGGATGTCACCACCGGAGTGGAAACCGCGACTAAGCAGGTGGATAATCAGGTGTCGTTGAATGTGTTTTCTCAGATTGCTGCGGGTGAATATTTTGAGTTCACGCCTTCGGTGGATATGAAATTTAAGACGTCTAACGGTACTTACGTACATCTCCCGTCAACATCAGGCCCGGGTAGTACGCCGCAGCCGCCGGTAGTTATTGCTAACGGGAATGATTATAACCAGTACTCCGTGGGGATGGGGATTAAATGGAAAATCACGCCGAATAATGAAATTTCTCTCTCCCCGGATTATGTGATGAAACAATATACTACGCGGCCTCCGAAGGATGCTAAAGGTAATCTTGTGTTGACTGATAAACAGTACACGAATATCCTTCAGGCAACGTTGGGGTATATGGTCCGGTGGAACCCTGCGAGCCAGTGGTTCTTCTATTATGTATACCAGCAGAACTCGTCTAATGTTCAACAGGAGAGGTCCGTATTGTATAATTACACTACGCATTTTGCTGGGATGAAGTTCCAGTTTACGTATTAATTTAATAAAAAACTGCGTAAACAAAAAAAAGAAGATACTGCGCCCGTAGCTCAATTGGATAGAGTAACCGGCTACGAACCGGCGGGTTCCCAGTTCGACTCTGGGCGGGCGCGTGTGTTCTTATGCATAAACACAAAAATACAAACCGTATATGAAACACAAAAAGTTTATGGCTGTTGCTCTGATACAGGCAAATCTCGCAAAAAAATGCGGTGAAGTACCGGTCGGTGCGGTAGTGGTTATTAACGGGAAAATAGTTGCCCGGGGGTTTAACCGTACAATCACGGATAATGATCCTACAGCGCATGCTGAAGTTATAGCTGTGCGTAAGGCTGCAAAAAAAGTTGGGAATTACCGTCTTAACAATGCAATAGTGTATGTCACCCTTGAACCCTGTGCAATGTGTGCCGGTATGCTTGTGCATGCTAGAGTGAAAAGTGTTGTCTACGGCACATCCGATCCCAAGGCCGGTGCGTGCGGGTCCGTATTAAACATTACCTGCCATGCGAAGCTTAATCACAAAATTGGTGTGATACAAAATGTTTTGCAGCCACAATGCGCGGGAATATTAAAAAAATTCTTTCAAGAAAAGCGTTGAGTACTCTTCCATGATTGACTATCTAACAAAAAGTTTGTATATATTTATTATATAGTTTAAAATTAAAGGAAGTGTTGGGAAGGGTGCCCGAGCGGCTTAAGGGGTTGGTCTCGAAAACCAATGTCTGACATTGTTGGACCGTGGGTTCAAATCCCACCCCTTCCGCCAAACGGGGTAACGGTGGTAAATTTATGAAAAAATGTGTTGTCCTGAAAGTTGTTATGCTTGCGGCAGTTGCATTGTTGTGTATTGCCAACGTTGCTGCAAAAACTATTTATATCGACGGTGATACTACCGGCGCGAGTGAATGGGCGGTCATCCCGGGAACAGTAACGCTTACCCCGAATACCGCTGTTGTTTATGATAACGAATGGATCTGGACGGATAAAACGTATGATGAACGGCGGAATAGTGTGTATTGCGGTACCACAGCGTATAACGCGTCAACTGACCTCACTCAGGTGAGGGTAACTGCCAGTGCGTCAAGTTTATTTTTTTATTTTCAATTCCGTGAATTATCTTATAGCGCAACCGGGTATGTGTATCCTTATATCCAGGTTGCAATTGATTATCGCGTGTCTGAAGGCAAAGCTGACCTACTGAACTGGCCGGCGAATGCTAACGCTAATAAAATTAATTCCCGTGCAGCATGGGAACTTTTATGCCTGATCTATCAATCCACACCGTCCTCCGATGCTAGTGTTTCACAGGTGGATAATTATAATACTATTTTTAATTCAAGCTACCAGCAGCAGTCGTTCTATAACGCGTATAACCATTTCGCGTCTACCTACACAGGTTCCTCGGGGCCGTTTTTTATTGAAGCGGAAGTACCAATGGTGACCACGCTTTCAAGTTCGTCTGATATCCGCAGCCGTGTTCTGGGTAACCGCGTAAGGTTTTCAGTATCAGTATTCCCGCATTCCGCAGTTGAGACCGGTTCACCGGGTTTACCCGCAATGTATGGTTCACTCGGGGAGTCAGATATCCTTGACTGTATTTCCGTAAAAGATAGTGATGCTGTTACTGCGGACAAAGATAATCAGGTTTATGGTAATGCTACTGCGGGTACTTGGGAGGAAACTAAGGATAATGTTGTTGATTACTTTTTTGATATTAAGTTTAATTACGACGGGACAATCAGTGTTAATACCCCGCCGGAAAAGCCGGCTAATCTTGTAACCGATGGGAAAGCTGGGAATGTTAATGTCGTAGTGTCAAGCCATGTCCCGAACTTTACCTGGTACTATAACGACATAAATTCTGATGAAGTGCGCGCTGCTGATATACAAATCGGGACTGATAGTGACTGGTCAAACGGTGCGGAAACATGGGCACCGGCAACAGTGGTTGTTGCCACATCAGCTATTAAGTTTGATAGCACAGCGGTGTTGGCAGCAGATACAACATACTACTGGCGTGTTAGATGTATGGACTCCATAGGTAGTTGGGGTGAATGGTCGGATACCGCTAAGTTTGTTACCGTTGGGCAGGCGATGAAGTTTGATGAGAACGAAAAAATGGATATCAATGTTGCGGGGAATAATCCGTTTAACCCCAAGCTCGGGCAGACTACTAAGATACGGTATGTCGTAACTGATTCACTAGCGGTGAAGGTTAAGGTTGTGTTATACACAATGGACGGACGTGTGGTCAAAGTCCTGGCAGATGAGTATGTTGAGAAAGATGCGTATAACACAGCGGAATGGGATGGGTATAACCTCGGAGGTGTGTTAGTCGCGCCTGGGTTGTATATCGTTAATATTACTGCTGGTGATAAGCTACAGAAAAATGTTACTCTAGCGGTGGTGTATTGATATGAAAAAAAATGTTATAGCGTTAATCTCAGCGGTTTTCTTTGCGGTAATAACGGTTACTTCGGCAGGTGCGGCAGCACCTGAGATTTACAAAAATACGGGGTATGCCGGGCCGGCGTTTCTATTAATGCCGTTCGGTGCAAGGCCCGCGGGGTTAGCCGGGGCGTTTAGCGCGTTATCCGATGATTCTAATGCTCTGATGTTCAACCCTGCAGGGTTGGGGCGCGTAAAGCAAACTGACCTGCAGCTGATGTATTCCCAATGGGTTGCGGGGATTACTTATCAGTACGCAGCATATGCTCAGAGGTTTGGGTTCGGGGCTGTGGGTATAAACTACGCGTACTGGACCTCGCCTGAGATGACAGAAATTGTTAATGAAACCGCAGGGGCAAAGTTTACCCTGCGTGATTCATTGCTTACCCTCGGTGCGGGGTTTAAGCTCGCAAAATGGTGTAAGGTCGGGTTCAATGTGCGTAATGTGCAAAGCGCGATCGGAAAGTATTCGGTTAATACTACACTTACCGACGCTGGGTTGATATTGAATACTATACGTGACGGGATGAGTATCGGTTTGGCAGTACAAAACATGGGCTCGCCGGTTAAGTATATCAGTGAGCAGATAACTATCCCGCAGATTATCCGCGGGGCGGTTAATTTCAGGCTTGTCTTCGCAGAATCGTATTCTGTTTTTAATATCGGGATTGAAGCTGTAAAACCTGTGGATGGGGATATTGATTATTACGCTGGGATTGAGCATATCGGCGGGGACGCTCTGGCGTTACGTGTGGGGTATAAGTATTCTAAGTATGATATGCAATTAGACCAGTTATCCGCATGGCGCGCAGGGGTGGGGTTAAACCTCGGCGGGGTATATATTGATTACGCGTATATACCGTTCGCGCGGGTTGGGCAGTCACATTTGATATCTCTGGGATACAAGTTTAAACCGCCGCCGGAAGAACGTAAGTATAATACCAAGCTCGGGGTTACTTTTGACAATATATTCATCTCACCCAACGGTGATGGTATGCTCGACGATGTTGTTATGAAACCGTTTGTCTATGAGATTGATGAGGTGAAGGGTTGGAATTTGGAGATAAAGAGTTCAACAGGTGCGGTAGTGAAAAAGTTTTCCGGTGAATCCAACGTACCGCTTGATATTCCCTGGAGTATAAAAGATGAAGCGGGTAATGTCTTACCGCAAGGGAAGTACAGTGCAGTGATTACAGTATTGAACAAAAAGAAAAGGCCAGTTGTTTCGCCGCCTACGGATATTTATGTGGATATAACCCCGCCGGTTGTTGAGATTATTCTTTCCACCCCGGTGTTTACGCCGGATGGCGATGGCGTTAATGAAATAGTGGATATTAAACTTAAACTCTGGGATTTAAATACTGTTATACAATCAACGTTCAGTATTGTTGATACCATAAATACACAGTTGATGACTTATACTTCCACAGGGTCGCTTAATGGTAAGGCGTTCCAGTGGGATGGTAAGAGTGCAGATAAGAAGGCATTACCCAATGCTGCATACGCTGTGACAGTAACCGCTATGGATATGGCAGGGAATGTTATTGTGAAACAGGAAAATGTTACTATCGCAGTGCCGCCGCTGGGGATGGAACTAATAATGTCAACCAATACAATTACGCCGGATGGGGATGGGGTTAATGATTTTGTTAATTTTGAACTCCGCGTTAATAATTCGCGCCGTGTAAGCGAATGGTCGTTATCAATATTTAATTCTGTGAATAAACCGGTTAAGGTGTATAAGTCAACGGATACGTTACCGGCGGTATATAAGTGGGACGGTACTGACGATATTTATGGAAAGACTGTTCCGCAGGAACGCTATGCCGTGAAATTTGTTGCTATCGATACCGCGGGGAATGAAAATGTTGTACAGGACCTTTTGACAATTGGGAAACCTGCACCGGCAAAGGTTGAGATTAAAGACGCGAATGTCCGGCAGGATAAACGCGGATTAGTGGTTGACCTATCATCAGAAATATTGTTTGGGAAAGGGCGCGCGGATCTCAGCCCGTACGCGTATCCCGCAATGGATGGCGTTGCTGCATTATTAAAACAGTATTCCATAAATAAGGTGTCAATCGAAGGGCATACGGATACTGTCGGCGGTGATGCGGAGA
>JBBAAG010000061.1 GCA_041658405.1 Elusimicrobiota bacterium | reverse complement strand
TTAGGGGTGAACGAAACCGGGACTCGTGTTTATAGTAAATACACAACTGCAGTTCTTGGATGCTACAATAGCACGTCTGCAGTACCCATTTGGACAGTAAATTTGGGAGATAAAACTTCAACATCAGATATTTTAAGAAATCGGATCACTGAAAAGAATGGAATAGTTTATATCCCAAGCTGTTATGGTGGCCAGTTGTTTGCTGTGAAAGATAACGGGTCTAGCGGGACGTTATTATGGAAATACAAATGCGATGTTGGATATTTGATAAGCGCAGCGGTACCGTACAACGGAAATATTTATATTGGTACTATGGGCGGGCATTTGTTGTGTATTGAGAAATATAACGGTGGCAATGGTGGTTTATATCCACCAATATTAACAGTAAATGCGTCAGGATTATCAGGACAAATTCTTGTAACTTGGATAACACCAACAACTGGTGAATCAGTGTCTGGATATAAGGTTTATCGTTCAACGCAAAGTAGTGGCCCATGGGATCCAACTACTATTATTGTAAATCAAACAACAAATCTTTCGTATACAGATGTGAGCTTAAAGGATGGAACTACTTATTATTATAATATTGCCTCTTACAATGATACATCTGGTAATTCTGAATTTTCCGGTGTAGTTTCTGCCTACCCATATATTGCACAAATCGTATTATCTTCGCCTTCGGATGTTTCAATTACCAACCCCGCAACAGGTGGCAAACTCAACCTTTTTTGGACTGGAGTGAACGCAGCGAATCTTGCGGGATACAAAATATACCGTCGTACTAGCGGTACAGGATACGAGTTGGCCACCACTATAGCAACGAATGTTAACACATATCAGGATACAGGGTTAACTAATGGAATAAGATATTACTATGTAGTTACATCATACGACATTACCGGCAATGAAAGCGGGTACTCTACAGAAAAGTCAGAAGTTCCTACCGGCGTAGTAGTAACCCTATCCCCACCGTCTAATGTGACAGTAACAGACCTGCAAACCAATGCGAGATTGAGGATACAATGGGACAGCGTTGCCAACGCAACTATATACCATATTTGGCGTTCAAACAGTAACAATGGTACTTATCAAAAAGTGGTTTCAACAGGAGCGACAACGTCTCCCTTTGTAGATAGCGGATTGTTGGCAAAAGAGACGTATTACTACAAACTCCAAGCAGCGGATGATAGTGGTAACGTCAGCGGGAATTCGAGTATCTCCAGTGCATTTCCTACCAATATAGACATTATTCCACCGCCTAATGTTACTGGAATTTCAATTACAGACCCACAGAAAGGGAATAAACTTATACTGACGTGGAATACCGAAATTGAAGATACCGATCTTGCAGGGTATCGCGTGTACCGTTCTACTACCAACAATGGCGGAGGATACCAGTTTATCGGCAGTACAACACCAGCAGGAAACGCGATAGGTGGAGTGAAGATTGTAACGAAAAACTATCAATGTACAGGGTTGATCAATAATGTTACATACTATTTTATTGTTACCTCATACGATACTTCAGGAAATGAAAGTTTATCATCTACGCAGGTGTTTGGATACGCTACGTCCTTGACGGATAATATTCCACCAGCAAAACCGAGTGGATTAACACTAATCCCTGACTCTTCCGGGAAACAGGTGGAACTAAACTGGTCTACAAATATGGAAAATGATTTGAAAGAATATCATATTTTCCGTGCAGAAGGTGCAGGTACTGCTGAATTCACAGAACTCTTTGTCTTACCCAAGGGTAGGTGTACATATATCGATATTGGATTAAAAAGCGGGAAAGAATATCAGTACTACATCTGTGCTATGGATATCAACGGTAATCAAAGTGTAATATCTGATATACAATCAGTCACTCCCACGGACACTCAACCGCCTGTGGTAGAGACTGTTGAAATTACTCCTAAAACTATAACTCAGCTTGGGAAGATAACGATAAGTTTCTATATTGGAGAGATGTTAAGGCAGGATCCGGCATTAAAGGTTTGTAGCAATACAGCAATATTGATTGATAAGATAGTTATGGGTGATATGGTTTTTTATAAGTATGCATATACAATTCGTGAAACTGACCTAACCACAGGACAAGTGGTCTTGATAGTGATTGACACAACAGACGAGGCTGGGTTGAAAAGTTCAAGGACATTACACCTTATAGTTGACCTCAAACAAACTGAGAACAAGATGTACGTATTGGGGAATCGTCTGGACTTACAGAAAGCTGGGAGTAAAGCGGTGATTCATTACTATTTATTGGAACCCGCATCATATCTGAGGTTGAAAGTGTACAACACCGCGGGTGAACTTGTAAGGATGATAGAAGGCGACCAAAAGAATGGTTGGGGTGTGATTGAGTGGGATGGTACAAACTCGGATAATAACAAAGTTAGTTCAGGTGTATATTTTGCATATCTTGAGTCAGATGTATTCAAACAAACGAGTAGGATTGTTGTAATCAAATAGGGCATTAAACCGTAATTGAATAGTTAACGCTTTGTACACCTCTTGACGGGTAATGCTGAATATTGTTTCGAGTCGAGGGACAGTTTTGGCCTTTCAGAAGATAAGATAGTAAGCACTTAAAATTAGTAAAATATCTTTGGTCAAAAAAGGTAAAGTCTATTTTATGTATTAAGCAAATGGAGGATTAATGAATAGGAAACTAATCGTATTTTGGATTATAATATTAGCCGCTCTACCAGAAGTATTTTGTGAGGAACAAATGTTAAACATGAACAAAGTTAACCAACAGGCAATTGATAAGGTTATTTCAGGTAAAGTTGAAGTTGCTCAGGCAATATGGTGGGGATTTAATCCGGAGGACGCAACTAATGCTTTACAGTCAGCAATTAATTCTGGTGCGAAAAAGATAATCGTTGATAATGCCGGTAAACCGTGGATCGTAAGGCCTATTAAACTTGTCGGTAACCAGGAAATACTTTTTGAAAAAGGAGTAGAGGTTGTAGCTAAACGCGGCGAGTTTAAAGGCAAAACAGACTGCCTGTTCCGTGCTGATAATCAAGACAATATTATACTTACAGGTTACGGTGCAACTCTGCGGATGAACAGGGGAGATTATAAATTGCCTGACTACGAAAAAGCTGAATGGCGGCATGTTCTTAGTTTTTTCAGTTGTTCCAATATAAAAATTTATGGGCTTACCCTCGCTGAGAGTGGGGGAGATGGTATATATCTGGGTGTTGCGAAAAAAGGTGTCACAAATAAGGATGTTCATATTAAGGATGTTGTATCAGAAAATAATTACCGTCAGGGTATAAGTGTTATTAGCGCACAAAATCTGTTGATAGAGAACACTATTATGCGATACACCGCTGGTGCTGCGCCTCAGGCTGGGATTGATTTTGAACCAAATAATTCTGACGAACTGCTGGACAATATTTTATTACGTAACTGTACCGCAGAGAGTAATAAATCGTACGGTTATCTTTTTGCACTAAAAGAAATGGGAGCGGATACCAAACCAATATCTATCCGGATTGAAGACTGTAAAGCTGTTGGTGACACAAAAGGTTCTTTACGTTTTCTAACCGGCAACATATCGTCAGAAACAGTCAAAGGTATAGTTGAATTCATAAATTGTACGTTTGAGTCAGGTAAAAGCTATGGCGTATTGATAGAAGACAAACCAGTTACCGGATGTAAGTTACGCTTTGTTAATTGCTCTATTCTGAACAAAATATCGGACAAGCCTGCTGCATCTATTCCAATCAAGTTTCACTCCCGGCCAGGATCTACGGAACCAATCGGCGGTGTTGAATTTGTAAACTGTGTGATTAACGACACACTGGACCGAAACCCGGTGAGTTATCCAAATTCCGCTAAAGGAGTCCCATTAAGGGAAGTTGAAGGTACGTTAACCATTAACCTTTCCGGTGGCAGACAGAAACAACTAACTCTTCAGCGGTAAAGTTCTATTTCTGAAACTCTTGATGTTGGCCCACGCGTAGCTGTTATCCATAACCGTATTTTGTTTGTTTTTATCGGCGTAAATTCAGTTACCACCATATCTTGCTGGTTATCTTCAATTTGTGCGACAGTTTTCCAGTCTTGCTCCGGGGCGTCAGTTTTGACCTGTACCACATAATTCTTTAAGGTGGAAGTATAAACTACCACTTTAGAAACTATTTCTATTTGTGGTAAAGTAACTTCAATCCAGTCGGGATATTCATTTGGCGTAGTATCGTACCAAACAACTCCCCGGTCTTCAACAGTACCATCTAATACGTGTTGTGCGTATGCCGGATAACGGGATGACGATGCGGTAGCTGTAGCGCCTAACTCTTCAAACGCTAAATTGTCAGGTTTTTTGAGGTTTGACTTGGCTTGCTTAATTTCGTTTTCAATCTGATCAATAGTGGATGAACCCTTTACCATATTCTCGTCGGTAGTATAAATATTGGTTTCGTAAGGACGGAACTCGTCAGCAAATTTATCCCCCATTGATTTTAACTGGCGGGTTGTTGAAACAACGTATAGATTCGTTAGATTTGTTGTTCCTTCTATGGAAAACTCTAACTTAATATTTTGTGAGCTGGTATTCACTAAGAACAAACACATTTTATCTGCTACTTCGCGCAGCGAATATACGACTGCCGGGTTCGCAGGAAATATCTGCACACTTTTTTTTGAGTCAGCGCTAAGTATTGCTTTTTTTAAGATTTGAACTTCTTTTGCTAAATACGGAATTCCTAGTGTTAAGTCCGGATAGTTCTGGTGATACGCGTATGAATACCACAAAAACCCTTTAGCCCCGCCGCAGACCGACTGGTAGGTTATATTGCGCAATTCAATAAAATTCGGTGCCCGTTCGTTTGTAAGTTTCTTAAGCAAATCGCCGTAGTTAAACCCTTGCGGCGTGATCCAGGCCGGTTTTTTGTTGTCGGTAGCTTTCTTTATTGTTTCCATAAATTTAGTTATCTTGATCAACGGCCGGGTCGGCCCGCCTCCCTTTATAAAATGGAAGTATGGGTCGGGCATCAAAATATCACTGCCCGCTCCATATTTACGAATCCCGGCTAAGGTATAATTCAGCATTGTGCATGGATGATACGGGTCCTGTTCCCGTAAGAGCTGATAGATAGCTGTTACTCGTTCGGGAAGAGTTTTTCGTATTTCCGGTTCATCAGCTAAGTACCATGCCAAAAGCGCAGGTTCGGTCTTCCATTTATTAACAAACCCCTTTATTTTTTCAGCTTCTTCCTCAGAAAGCGGGCTTTGCCAGGCATTTGCGTCAACCATTTTTCGTTCCGGAAAAGGATAAATCACTACTTTAAGCCCAGCTTTATGTGCCCGGTCAAACCATTTCTTGAGCGTTGCATCGTCGTAAAAGTAAACGTTATAATCATGGACTGCAGTACATCCTTGCTGAGCAACTCTTTCAAAATCGTCGCCTACGGAGAGCCATCCGAAAGGTAAGAAAGGTTCTCCATCAACTAAAGTTACTAGGTTTTCCGTGATCCTCACTTCTCCTTTAACAGGGGGGAGTTTTTTTAAGGGTTCAGAGCACCGAAAAAATTCTTTATTTTCGGTATCCCGTAAACTGGCTGTTACCTTATAATCGCCAACTGGCAAATCTTTTACGGGTAGTGATAATCGTACCAAGGCGGTTGGCCGGTAAACTTCCTTTTGCGAAAATATTTTGTCTGTCACAGGAGAATAGAGTTTCACCAAAAGTTTAGTTGCATCAAGTTGGGTTTGAGGTAAAGTAAATTCTATTTGCAGTTCAATTTCGTCAAGATTTTGGCCCGCATATATACTGTTACGGTAACACGGGTTCAACATTACAATTTTTAGAGGTTCTAACGAGACAACAGTTGCGGGGACACTACTGGCCGGCACATTTATTTCTGCGGATAACAGGCCAGTTGTATAAATACAGGGTATTGCACAAACGGCAAACAAAAAAAAGAAACTCTGTATTTTACGAAAAATAATATTTATCATTTTAGAACCTATTTCGTGCGGCAAATGCAAAATGATCAAAGTATTTTTTCATACTATAGGACGAGGAGTTGTATTCGTTACTACCCAAGAAGTAGTCAACAAGAGTTTCACGTAACCGCGCGATTTCTTTTAAACGTTTAACATTTTTCTTATCGCCTAGCGTGAGGTCCAGTAGTTCAAGCGCGCGGATAAATGCTTGCTGCGAATAAGATGCATTTTGTTTTGTTTGCCAGTTTAACGCGCGGTTGGTTTCACTGCCAATATTTGCCATTTGTTCAATAAAAGACAGTTGGTTCCACCGTCCTGCAGCAAGTGTACGGTGTTGGATATTCATCTGTTTAAGTTCGGTAATAGTTATTTTGTCTTTTAATATCTGCATAGTATAAAAACAGTCCAATCCACAATGTGTTGTTCATTTATCTTTATTATTATATCAATAGTTGAGTAGTAATAGCAACTGGACGAGCTTATCCGAACCTATTTCATGAATACATGCACAATAGCCCTAAGGTTGTAGGATATTAAACCGTAACTGAATACCGCCGGTTGCGCCGTGTGCCTACCGGCACCACCCTTTTTGTTTTCACCAACGGTGTTAACGCTTTGTACACCCCTTGCCGGGTAATCTTGAATATGGTTTCGAGCTGAGGGACAGTTTTTGGCCCTTCAGAAGATAGGATAGTAAGCATTTTTTTCTGGGTATCCGATAACGGTTCGTCAGCTGGCGCTGCGGAGATCATTGTTTTTAACCGGGTATACGCTCTTTGCAACCCTTCTGCTGTAATGTCAGAAAGGTATTCACACCAGTCAGTTACACCTCCGGGTTTTCGCGCGTTGCTTAACTGTGAATAATACAACTTCCTGTTTTCCAACAAAATATCGTCAAGCGTGAATATATGCAGAGTATCGAATCCGCGGCGGTACAGTTCCCAGGATGCAAACGCGCGGGCGACCCGGCCGTTACCGTCACGAAATGGGTGGATAGTAGCGATTTCCAAATGGGCAACTGCGGAACTTATGACCGGGTGGTACTCTTGTCCCTGTCCGTTGAGCCAGAACAGGAATTTGTTTACCAACCCAGGGACTTTCTCGTGTGCAGGCGGGACGTGATCCCCAACGTATACCTGTACTTTCCTGTATTGCCCCACCGGGCCGTCATCTACAGCTTTGTTTCCGATAATTTTGTGTAAATTAAAAACATCTTTTTCCCTGTACGGTATTATTCGTTTGTTCTCGCGGATCCACCGGATAGCTGCCAGGTAATTTTGTACCATCTGTATGTGGAACTCAGGTTTGCGGGGGCGTTCACCGTCAAAGACTTGCCGGACTTCCTGTAATGTAAGCGTACTTCCTTCAATAGTGGTTGAAGCGTATGCCATTATCACAGCAGACTCTTTTTGTATCGCAGGGACAAACACGGCTTTCGCCTGGGTTTCAGCGATTCGTCCGCGTAAATAGTCAATCTCGGATAATGTTTTTGTTATTCTCGGCCTTAACTCTATCACCGGCATACTGATATTCTCCTTATGTAAACTATATGTCAACCTTATGTCAACTACAGTATAACATAGGATTGGGATAAAATCAACTGGCAACTGGACTGTTATATTAGAAAACTTTACCAGGATAACGTTTCAATCTAGACTTATGATATAATGTAAATAACATATGAGGACTATCATAAATACTATAACAGCATTTACGGTTGTTATGACTATCTTTGCAGAGATGTCTTTTACTGCTGAGTTAAAACCACAATATTACAGCGTTCATGTAAAAACTTTTAGTAAAGATATTAGTGAAGAAGGAACAACTCTATACGAGAAACTTAAACAAAAAGGTTACATGACATACTATTATCATAATGATTTAACAGGTTATCAAAATGAAGAGTTAAGATTGTATATCGGCTGTTCTAAAAACAAGGAAGAAACAATAAAATACTGCGAAACAATCAAACAACAGGAAGGGTTTGATTGTTATGTCGAAACAGCAAACGTTTATACAAACAAATATTTGGAAAAATATCATCTTATCTGTACTCCTAGCACGCTTTGGTTTTCCTCTGGAACAATTAACAAGGCAATTCTTGAATATATTTATACTCTTAGAGATACTCCTAGAGATTTAATTAATCCTAGGCCTTTTCGCAGATATGTAGTGTCTCCTTCGGGTCAAGAAATGATTTTTGAGTGTGAGTCTATCATTAAAGTAGATCTCATCAAACATACTACATCTACACTACTTGAAGATGCGGGGTATTCATATCCAAAGTGGTCATATACAGGGGAATACATAGCATATGCTGATGAATTAGAATGGGAAGTCAGAACCTGTCTTTGGGTGATGAAATCCGATGGGACAAAAAAGAAGTGTTTAGTAGATAATAAAGAACAGCGTGATACTGGCGTGAAATCTTTTATATGGCATCCAAACAAAAATATAATAATTTTTGTAGAAGGTCCTGCTTTTGGGACACGAACCGTGGGTGGCAATTTATATTCTGTTGATTTAGAAGGTAATCGCAAAGATTTGGTTATTGTTGATTACGAAAATACCCCAGAAGAAGTTTGTTCTGAATTTGATATTAAAGAGGGTCATATTAATTACAAAATATACCATCACGATTCTTCTCTTGAAGGAAATGAAGTCATAGATAAGAGCACATTTACGAAGCACAAATTAAAGTTGGAATAGCATTTATGACTACCCGTAAATCCTCGCACAATTATCACTAAACACAGGTTCTGACTTCCCCGCAGGGGTAAATTATTATTCGTCGGAGAAACAAAATGGGTCACCAACTGGGGCTTATTAGAACCTATTTCATGAATATGCATATAACAAACCCTGAGTTTAGGATACCGTTCGTATAGAAAGTGAGCTACCTAAAGTAGTAACAAGGAAAATTGGTTTGACACAAATACGGTAATAATTATATAATGCACAATAGTATATAGTATTAAGCATTATGAAATAGCAAGTATTTCTAATAAATAACATAATAAAGAGGTATTAAAATGCTCAATGATGTTTTGTTGCTGCAAAAACGGGAATTAGAAAAACGGATATCGGAACCCTATATCCAGCGTAGAATAGGTCATAATAAAACGAATAATGGCCTTATCAAAGTTATTCTCGGTCCAAGGCGGGCGGGGAAATCGTTCCTCGGGTTTCACATACTGAATAAAACAAGTAAATATGGTTACGTAAACTTTGATGATGAACAACTTCTGGGAGTAAAAGACTACAATTTGATAGTAGACGCCATAAATACAGTTTATGACAATCCGTCAAATTTGCTGCTTGACGAAATACAAAACCTTGATAAATGGGAATTATTTGTGAACCGCTTACAACGCCAGGGATATAACTTGATAATCACCGGCAGCAACTCAAAACTATTAAGCAAAGAATTGGCTACACATCTAACTGGACGGCATATACCTATAAGCATCCTACCGTTTTCGTTCACGGAATTTCTAAAAATACAAGGGAAAGAACTTACCACTACCGAACTAAAAAGTATGTGCGATAAGTACATAATATACGGCGGTTACCCCGAACCGTGGATAAAAAACGTTGATTTCAAAGAGTATTTATCTACTCTGTTTAATTCAATCATATACAAAGATATTGTCAAACGGTTTAACATCCGGCGGGTTGAAGCGCTGGAAAACCTGGCAGTATATCTGATATCCAATGTTGCCCGCGAGTTTTCATATAATACACTTGCTAAAGTTACCTCATGTAAAAGCGTGCATACAATAGAAAAATACCTGGGGTATTTAGAAGAAAGTTTTCTGTTTTTCAGGATAAACATGTTTTCCTATAAACTTAAAGAACAGCTTAGTGCGAATAAGAAAATATATTGTATTGACAATGGATATATCCATGCCAAAGCGTTTAAGTTAAGCCCGGACTATGGGAAACTTTATGAGAATGTCGTTGCTATAGAACTTAAACGCCGTGAGTTGGAAGGTAAATCACAAGTGTTTTACTGGAAAAATGCGCAGCAGGAAGAAGTTGATTTTGTTGTGAAACAAGGGACTAAAGCTGTGCAGTTGATACAGGTGTGTTACGATACAACGGCACGGGAGACTAAAGATCGCGAAAAACGCGCGTTACTAAAAGCGAGTAAAGAACTTAGATGTACAGATTTGTTGATTCTTACAGATAATTATACCGCGGAAGAAGAGTTTAAATGGTATGGCAAGAATTGTAAGATAAAATATGTTCCGGTTTGGAGTTGGTTGTTAAATCAGGGAACAAATTAACATACTTACCTCCGGGTTTTCGCGCGTTGCTTAACTGTGAATAATAAAACTTCCTGTTTTCCAACAATATATCGTCAAGTGTAAATATGTGCAGAGTATCAAATCCGCGGCGGTACAGCTCCTAATGTAAACTATATGTCAACCTTATGTCAACTACAGTATGACATGTACTTGGGATAAAATCAACTGGTGATCCTCGCCGGTCAAACACTATGGTTTACTGTGACATTTTACTGTGACAACTTGAGGTTGTTTATAGAAAAACAATCTAATTAGTTGAATATGTATTTTTAATCAATAAATTATAACGACTTTTTGCTATTATATTTACAGAAACAGTATAGGCCAGTAACACATAGACACCAAAACGTACTCTTGGTATGCTGAATTGAGATAGGTTAATAGTATGGCGAAAAAAATAAAGTATATTGTTGTCTTTGTATTACAAGTTGCATTATCATTCTCATATGCCGCAGAAAAGCCAAATAACATAGCAAACTTCCTTCCAGACAAAGACTTGCCAGGATATTTAAAATATCTTGAATCCAATAACTATTTAGTAAATCATCCAATTGATTTTTTTAAAGAAATCGTGAATATAACTATCAATAATGACGAAGTTACTGTAGATGGCAAGTATTTTATTCGTAGCAATAGTTTGATTACAGAAAAAACTATGTTGTACTATCCTTTCCCAATAGAAAATGGCAAATATGAATATCCACATTCAATTTCAGTTTACGAATCAGAGGAACTTGAGAAAGAAAAAGATGTTCAATATATAAAAAGATATCCTGGAATTATATGTGATGTTAATATCTCTTCAAATACTGTAAAATATTTAAGGTTTTGTTATAAACAAAAAATAATAGGAAAAGAAGCTGTTTTGATACTAACAACTGCAAGAGTATGGTTCAAAAATATTGAATATGCTGAGTTTATTGTAAATCTACCAAGTAAAACTCAAGATGTTAATTTGTCCTATGCTCCTAATAAAATCGAGAAAGATTGTGATAGAACAAATTATTATGTAATCCGTGAAAACTTTGTTCCTGAACAAGACCTTGTTGTAAAGTGGAAATCGCAACAATGAAACAGAAGATATTTTCAATTATCCTAAATATTATTATAGTGTTACTTTTTAGTTGTTTTGGGTGTGCGGATGTAATCCTAACTCCTTGGGGGCTTGTGATTAATTCCTATGCATCAATAACTTGTAAACGTAGTGTTGTTGTAACATTAGTATACTACCCAAATAACAATGAGGACATTGGCACTCCTCGTGAGATGATTATAAGCGAGAAACAGGATTTTAGCGATGGGAAATGGCTTCGTTATTACGATAGTTATATGTACAATAATAAAGCAGACTTCACTCTGTCTCCTGGAGATGGCATAAAAACTGTATACGCAAAGTGTCGTTCAGCGGATATGAAAGAATCAAGAATATTTAGTGATACGATTTTGTATAAAGCACCTGTTGGTATAGTCATTAATGACTATGCAAGTGAAAGTTATTCGTGTAATATTAGTCTTCGCATATCAACAGAAGGTATTGTAGATAGTATTGGAAATTTTACAGAGGTTATAGTCAGTGAAAATTCTAGTTTCCAAAATGTGACGTGGTTAGCATACACAAAACCCTTTGATTTAAACTTTAAAGTAAATGAATCATATGGCGAAAAATATGTCTATGCGAAATTCCGTGAAGCGTCTTTACAAGAATCAAAAATATATTCAGATAGTATTTTGTTAAAAATACCTGTTAAAAACAATCTAAATGAATTCATGGTTTATCCCAATCCGTATTATCCAATGAAGGGCCATACACAGATATATTTTTATGGTCTTACAGAATATACTGAGATAAAAATATATGATTTGGTAGGGAATTTGATTAAAAAACTGTATCCGATTGATAGCATGAATGGAATTTCTATATGGGATACTAAAAATGAAAGTGGTGAGAACGTTGCGAGTGGAATTTATATTTTCTCAGTAAATAATGATAAATATAATGGCAAATTATGGAACTCACCTCCGAATCAACAATTTATATATGGGAAAATAGCGGTTATTAGATAATTTCTTGCACCCCCCAGGTTCGAACTTCCCTTCAGGGGTAAATTTATTCTCGTCGGAGAAACAAGATGGGTGGCTGACGGGAATCGAACCCGCAACCTTCAGAGCCACAGTCTGACGCTCTAACCAATTGAGCTACAACCACCACTTTTATGTATATCTAATGAAAACATCCCTGGGCCTGGTGAGACTCGAACTCACAACCACCTGCTTAGAAGGCAGATGCTCTATCCAATTGAGCTACAGGCCCTCCCAAGTACGGGATATACTAGTTCGTGTCCCACTAATTATCTAGGCGCAGGGATATACAAAACATGGTGTTGATTATACACATTATGACCGGTATTGACAATAGGGTATCTCAAAAAATTGAGATAAACCTATTTTGCCACAACTATTGAACCAGTGACACGTTCGCCGTTAAGTTCGTATTGGTAAATGTATACGCCGTTCTCAACTTTGTTACCGTCATTATCGGTACCATCCCATAGTTCTGTGTCAGTAAGCGTTCTCACAAGCTTGTTTTTCAGGTTATAAATATTTACTGATACCTGACTTTCTCCTCTAGACAAAGCCTGTTGGCTTGCGGTCTGTAAACCCGAGAAAAACGCTGCATCATTAACCCCGTCGTTGTTAAGTGTCAAAATTTTTTCTTTTGGTTTATAACTCTGAGCGTTAAGTGTTGCAATGTTTACTGCCTTAAAAACTGCGTATTTACTAAAATGGTTTACCCAGGCGGTAACTGTATTATTCGCAGTATTGACACTACCCCCGACATACCGCCAATCCGTTCCGTCATGCCAAAATATGCGGTAATCGTTCTCGTCTGTTGTATTACCTGGTTCAGGGTATAGCAATGTGATACTTATCGATTTATTGAATATCTGCCCATCCGGGCCAAGGTCGTAGACAGCTGCCGGAATGCTGTTTTTTTCTAACCAATTATTTGAAATAACTGCCGGAGCGTTTACTGCGCGTAACTGCGTGAGTGTCAATGTTACCTCTTGATCCAGGGCACTATACGGTATTTGTATCTTAGTCTTCCCGTCTCGCAAGTCGCCGTCTTCCAAACTAATATATCCACCTTCCCTGTTAATTACCCGCCTTACATTTAATGCGATATCTACCACACCGGTACTTGCCACTACTTCGGAACCTATTGTATCACGTATGCGCACACGGTACCCGATTTTGTCAAGTTGAGGTGAGACATCCTCACCGCGTATGATTGCTTCATAGGTGAAAGTATTCCCCGATGTTTCTTTTAATATCATTTCACTTTCGTTAAAACAGTCCCATGAATTGTTAAGCGAGTACTCCAAGTTGGCAAGTACAATGCCTGTACTGCTATTGACAGTAACTTTCAGGATAATATCTTTTTCCGAAACATTGACCCTGGAAATAGGATCTTTTGTCATTGCTTCGGGAAGGGATGAAATGTATTTGTATACAAACATTGTTACTGGTTCAGACCAATTACCAGCATTATCGCAGGTACGCAGGCGGAGGTAGTATACGTTACCGTTTTCTACAGTACCGGAACTTATCTGCACAAAGTTTTGCTTTAAAGCAATAACTTTGCCGGGGTCTTGGTCGGTACTTGTGCCGAAATATATACTGTATCCGTCTATACCTGAAACAGTATCCGTTGCGCCGGACCAAATAAAGTACGGCGTTGTAGTAATATTCTGCCAGTTGCCATCAGAGATCTCAACCAACTTGCTGCTGTTCATCCATGCATAACAAATAGTCGGGTTCGATGGCGGGTCGGTTTCAAACGCTGCTATTGCGACAACACGGATTTCGCTGGAGTAACCGCTATTGCCATTATTATTGAATGCATAGACGCGGTAGTAATAAGTAGATCCTTGAGTTATACCGGTATCGTTAAAAGTTGAAGTATTGGCACTGACTGTAGATAGCACCACAAAACTGCCGGAGGAAAGGTTTTTGCGTTCAACAATATATCCGGTTTCAAAAAACGAGTTATCCTGCCACGTAAGTTTTGCTGTGGTTGATGATAATACCACGGCGTTCAGTTTTGAGGGAGATTCAGGTGTAAGTGCGGTACTCGTGGTTTTTGAAACAGTAAATGTATCAAACATAGTAACACCGTCATCGAGGTATGCTTTTAACGTAAGATTAGATCCTGCAACATCAATAATAGCAAAATGGAATACCTTCCTTTGGAAAGCGTGGTATGGGTCCGGAGTACCGAGTGTAGTCAACGGCGCGCCTTCACCTCCAACGGTAACGTATAACACGCCCATATTTTTAACAAAATTCGGCCCGCGGTCCATAATCGCTGTCTGTATCAAACTATATGTGCGCTCATAAAAATGGTTATCCCCGCAGAAAACGATATCAACTTTGTGTTTTTCAAATAACGGTATCCAGTCGTTACGTATCCACGAACCGTTATATGGTTGTTTACTGCTGAATGGCGGTGCATGGAAAAAGACAAACTTCCATTGTATATCAGGATCAGCATCTGCTTTCTCAAGGTCGGCTTTCAACCATTTATATTGAGGGCTACTTGGATCATAATACCATTTCGCGTCCCATTCAAAATCAAGAATATCATTGTCAAGGGAGATCAAATGAATATTCCCTATATTAAGTGAATACCACGATTTCGGTGCGGGTAATGAAAACTGGTTGTAATAATTCGACGCATGAAATTCGTGGTTGCCAAGCGTTGGCAGCATAGGGCATTCTGAGATCAATGCCTCTACATTCGGGAAAAAATCGATATTCCACTGTGCTTGCCATGTACCTCCGCCGACGAGGTCGCCAACATGCAAGCGAAATAACGGGTCGTATGGTTTTACGGCGTTATTAATTTTCTTCACTTCCGCACCGTTATTCCGTGAATCACCATACGCTGCGAAACGTATTGCCTGGTTCGAACCTTTAATCGGCGGGGTGGTAAAGTGTTTTCTCGCGGACCAGTTCCCTGGTTCACCGCAACGGTAATAATATGTAGTATCAGGTTCAAGTCCTGTGAGTATCACAGTAGCGATATGCCGTTTGCAGTATACATGTGTGCAGTTAGAAGCTATACACGCGGTCTGGTATATAGTAGTACCGTTCTCAAGCATACCTAATGCCGTGGAAGTGCCGTACATTACCTGCACAGCTTTTACGGTATACGTTGTTGACCACATAACGGTCATATTATCATGCGTTTTCTCGGGAATACTCCAAAGTAAGTGCAAATGCTGCGGCCCGGCTGTCGTATTACCGGAGAAAAGCAAGAGAAAAGTGATGCTTGCACACAGAATCTTTAAGCGCATAATAATGTTGCCTCACTTTATTAAACTACAAAACTTAATATTAGAAACCAACTTATTTTGCTACAACAAATGAACCAGTGACCTTTTCACCATTGAGTTCATACTGGTAAATATAGACACCATTTTCTACGAGGTTATCACTATCGTCTTTACCATTCCAGATTTCGGTATCAACAATTGTGCGGATAAGTTGGTTACGGAGATTATAGATATATATTTTGGTTTCTTCAGTTCCGCCGTTTGCAATTGCCAGTAAGTTCGCGTTTTGTAAGCCGGAGAAATATGCAGTGTCGTTGAGCCCGTCGTTGTTTAATGTTAAAATCTTTTCTTTTGGTTTATAACTCTGCGCATCTAATGACGATGTGTTTATTGTTTCAAATATTGCATACTTACTAAAATGGCTGACCCACGCGGTGACAGTATTCTTTGCAGGATCCACCTTCCCACCGATATACCGCCAGTCCGTACCGTCATACCAAAATACGCGGTAATTGTTTTCATTCACACCCGTATTCGGGGTAGGGTATAATAATGTTATGCTGACTGGTTTGTTGAACACCTGTCCTGAAGGGCTGAGGTCGTATACCGCAGCAGGTATATAATTGCTGGAACGTATTAATGTGTTTGATATTACCGGCGATACAGCGGATGGTTTTAATGGAGTAATTGAGATTGTAACGTTTTGCTCTACTGCACTCAGAGGAAGTTCAACTTTTGTTTTTCCATCCCGGGTATCGCCGTCTTCTAAACTTACATACCCGCCGTTAGAAGTTATCACACGTTCAGTATTGGGGGATACTATAATTGTACCTGTACTGACAACAACCTCCGCACCGACAGTATCCCTGATTCTTACGCGATAACTAATACTGTCAATACCGGATACAACTTCTTCACCGTTGATCACGGTTTCATATACGAGAGTGGCATCCTTAATTTCCTTAAACACAAGTTCAGTTTGGTTATAAGCATCCCAGTCATTATTCGAACAATACTCAAGGTTTGCTACACTAATACCTGTGCTGCTATTAACGTTTATTTTGAGATAAATATCTTTTTCCAAAACATTTACTTTGGTAACAGGATCAACTGTTTCAGCTTGAGGGATCGATTGGATATACTTAAAAACAAACATTGTTACCGGATTGGACCAGTTGCCTATATTGTCAGATGTTCGCAAGCGGAGGTAGTACGCAATACCGTTTTCCACGGTCCCGGTACTTATCTGTACAGAACTACTATTTGTTGTTATAACTTTCCCGGGATCCTGTACAGGATTTGTCCCAAAGTATACGCTAAAACCTTTTACTCCTGAAACAGTATCCGTAGAACCGGTCCATACAAAGTACGGTGTTGCAGAAACATTTTGCCAGTCACCTTCGGGTAGTTCAGTAGTTTTTGTATTGCTAACCCATGCCCTGCAGTCAGTCGGATTTACCGGAGGGTCAGTTTCATATGATGTTATTGCAACTACGCTTATTTCGTTGCTATAAGGACTATCGCCGTACTCATTAAAAGCGCAGATACGGTATACCGTAGTTGTTCCTGAAGTTAAACCTGTATCAATATAACTTGTAGTATTTGCTGTTACCGTGGAGATAGCTGTAAAACTGCCCCCAACATTCTTGCGTTCAATACGAATCCCGGTTTCAATAACTGAATTGTCATACCATGAAAGTTTTGCGGTAGTTGTTGAAAGTACCACAGCGTTAAACCCGGTAGGTGTGTCTGGAGTGGGTGAAGTTACAGTACTTTTTAAAATGTTGAACGTATCAATCACTGTCACCCCGTCATCGAGATATGATTTAAAAGTAAGTTGTTTTTCTGTTACGTCAATAATCTGAAAATTATATGATGAACGTTGAGCTGCAGAAAAAGTATCCGGGGTAGCGGAGGCGTGCAGCGTTCCTCCTTCTCCTCCCATAACAACGTAAATGACACCGCTGTTTTTTACAAAATCCGGCCCTCTATCCACAACTTCTCCCTGTACCAAGCTGTAAGTACGTTCATAAAAATGAATATCGCCGCTGAAGACAATATCGACTTTATGTTTTTCAAATAACGGAACCCAATCCGGGCGTACCCATTTTCCGCAGTATGTTTGAGCGCTGCAATACGGAGGCGAATGGAAGAATACAATCTTCCATTTTATATCAGGGTCAGCATCTGCTTTTTCTAAATCAGCTTTTAACCATTTGTACTGCGGGCTGGTGGAATCTACATACCAGGTGGCAGCCCATTCAAAATTCAGCATATCGTTATCCAGGGAAATTACATGAATATTTCCTACATTCAGGGAATACCATGTCTTAGATAAGGAAAACTGGTTATAATAATTAACCGCATGGTACTCATGATTACCCGGGGACGGAAGCAACGGGCTTTCAGCTGCAAGTTGTTCTACATTCGGGAAAAAATCGTTATTCCACATCATCTGCCGAGTTCCGGCACCCACAAGGTCTCCTCCGTGTATCTTGAACAGAGGATTAAATGTTTTTATCGCATTATAAATTTTCTTTGTCTCCGTACCATTAGCTTGAGAATCGCTCCCAGCAGCAAAACGTATAGGTGTATTCGATCCTTTCATCGGGGAGGTAATAAACTTTTTACGTGCTGACCAGTTCCCGGGTTCACCACAACGATAATAGTATGTGGTATTATATTGCAGCCCGGTTAAAATTACAGTTGCTATATGCCGTTTACAAAACTCGTGTGAGCAGCCAGGCGCATTACACATAGTTTGATAAATCGTTGTACCGTTTTCCAGCATTCCATAAGATGTAGATATCCCATACTGTACCTGCACAGCTTTTACGGTATATGTGGTGGACCACATAACGGTCATGTTGTCATGAGTTTTCTCTGGGTTGCTCCAAAGTAAATGCAAATGTTGCGGCCCGGCGGTTGCATTACCGGAGAATAGCAGCAGAAACAATACACTTCTAAATAATGTTCTTAAACGCATAATAAGCATAATCTCGGTATCATTTCTTAACACCTATAACGTAATAAATCTTTTTCGCAGGGATGTCATAGAGTTCAAACGGTGCAGAAAGAGAAGTTAATTTATTATCTTGTATGTACTTGTTTAATGCAGGATACGCTTTCATCGCGCCTATCATGTATGTCAATTTACTTTTTAGGTTAAGTTCCGCGACGGCGCTGTATTGTTTATCCATTAGTTTAATTTTATACTTTTTAGCAAGTTCCGTTGTTTTCCCGAGATCAGTTTCTTCAAGGATACACCCGAGTTCGCTCCGAAGTTTGTCTTTAGCAACTATTTGAGGGTTATCATAGTAAATCCCTATACCTTTAGTGGTATTAATCCCGTCAGCAGTAAGGCTATTAAATATTTTATCATGTACTTTTCCGGTTTCACTGTAATCCCCGATATGTTCTTCATAAACTATAGTGTAAGGCCCCATATCTTTTTCGCTTACCACTACAGGATCAAATCCTCCAACCACTGCAAAGTATGCAACTCCGGAAAGTACAATTGCGGCAATAACTGATAAAGCGTAATACAATAATTTCATCACAAAACTCCTTCCTTGATTCTATAAAATAATTATACTTTAGTATTCAATTTTTTGTAAACATAAATCACAGCCGTAGGCCGGGTAGTTGGTTCAACAAGAATTCCTTTCTCTGTAAGTTCGAGACTGGAAGCTTTTATGCCGGTGTTAGTATCAATATTAGTTATTTCATAAGTAGAGTTTGGAATAAGGCCGTGGAGTTTAAATTTCATCGCTGTGACCGAAGTATTGGCTCGGGTAAATGATTGTAACAATCCTTCCCCTAAGTCCGGACGGTCAAACTGCCACGCAATCCATGAGTCGTTATCGTTAGCATATGGTGTCAATGGATAATAATCCCCAAGATAGTATTTTGCAATACGTTGTCGCAACGCGTGCCATTTACGGATATCGTTGTAATTCAATGTCTTGTCACGCATGTCATATACATAAATTGTATTCGGAGTAGTAAGCATACTACGCATGAGGTAGTCGTTATCCCGTGCAAATCCGCCGGTACCGTGGTACGGGATCCAGAAAGATATACCGTATGTGTGTTGTTGTTGCGCTTGTGGT
>JBBAAG010000060.1 GCA_041658405.1 Elusimicrobiota bacterium | reverse complement strand
CTCGAATATTCGTGGGATGTGCTAAATATATTTTCTTGCTATCAGGCGACCAAGAAGATTGTCCCCACGACTCCCCTTCCGGGGTAATAGGTCGGATATTTTCTAATCTTATATTCGTTAAATGAGAGGGTATATTCCCTTTTAATTTTTCTTCAGCCGTAACAAATTGTGTAATACACAAAATTAATATTATCAGTAACCACCAGATTTTGTGTTTACTTTCTTTAGTACTCATCTCTACAACTCCCTTCTTCAATTTCAAGTAATATCTAAAAAATAAATTACAGATTTCAGTAGTATGTTTTTGTTTAATGTCTTCCCGTACAACAGCATTATGGCATTCTGGCTTTATCACAAAACCTTACCTGCTTCCGAGATTCCTGTGGTACAACGATTCAGTGAAGTATTTTGAATCTATGGTTTATATTAATAGCAGATATAATAATATTTGTTGCAATTTAGCATACTACTTTGACCCACCCTTTTCATCCAATATTGACTCTGCATGTATTTGAACTATCCGACGCTATAATTATATATACCCCCGGGTCATAATTCGATGTAAAAGACGGGTCAAATTGGGATGCAAACTCACACACGTCTATCTCTCTGCCGCATTTGTCACCTCTTTAATCAGCAAATACTGAAAGTATTGAAGTAGCGTTCCTAGTTCTATCCCAATATGCCTAAATGTCTGTGTAACCGAATCCTGTTTTCGTTGTGTTGTTTTATATTTTACAAAATTTATTTTGTTTCTTCCAAAAAATTGCCAGTGGTGTCGTATGTTCGTTTGTTAATCAACTTGCCTTCTTGGTAATTGCTTTCTTCTTTCAACTGTCCGGTTTCGTAATATTCTTTTGTTATTCCTTCACGCATGCCATGGCTATATTTATTATTACCTTCTGATTTCAGTTTGCCGGTTGTGTAATATGTTTTAAATATACCATCCAGCCTGCCATCTTTGTAATTACGTTCTTCCTTTAATTGTCCGGTTTCGTAGTATTCTTTTGTAATTCCTTCTTTAACAGGCAAGCCATACCTGCCATGAACAAGTTTCTCTTCTAATTTCAGTTGTCCCGACTTAAAATATGTTTTACTAATATGTATTGTTTCACCATCTGCATAATTGCATTCAGATTCCAACTCGCTCGTATCATAATATGATTTCGATATACCTTTCATAAAACCGGCTACGTAGTTTATTTCCCAACGCAACTGACCTGTATCGTAATAATATTTCGTTATACCTTCGCTATCACCATGTTTGCGATTTCCTTCCTCATGTAACCGTCCGTTCTCGTGATATTCTTTCTGTTTTCCTTCCATCTGTCCATCTATGTAATTGTAAACTGCTTGTAATTGTCCAGTAGCTAAATACCGTTTTGTTATGCCTTCTAGTTTGCCGGCTTTATAATTTTCTTCTGTTCCCAATTGTCCGTTCTCCCAATATATTTTCGATAGTCCATCAAGGTTCATGTTTTTATATTTCCAGATTGCCTTTAATTTCCCTGTATCAGCATAATATTCTTTCACTGTTCCGTTGGGAATTCTGCCTTCTATTTTGATTACTGCATTAGAACAATAATTTGTAACTATTTCAGCAATCTTTTTATTGTTATTATAAAACGTTTTTGTTTCTGTTCCTATTTTATTATCTCTTACTTGTATTATTGTGGTTTCAGTTTGGTGTAAAGCACAACTGTATAACATGGTCATTGTTGATATCACTATTATAATTAGCTTGTTGAATTTCATAATAAATCTGTTCTGAACATTTTTATTTCTTTATAGTTTCCATTATATGGACTGCAATTTAGCATCCTACTTTGCCCCACCCTTTTCATCCAATATTGACTCTGCGTGTATTTGAACTATCCGACGCTATAATTATATATACCCCTGGGTCATAATTCGATGTAAAAGACGGGTCAAATTGGGATGCAAACTCACACATTAGTATTTCCCTTGTATTTTTTCACTGGCTTTACTAATATATTCTCCAACAATTTCTGTTGAATCACCAATCTCTTTTTTCAACTCAAGCGATTCATTTAAGCATTTCAATGCCCTATGCCATTCATTGTGACTATAATATAGAATCCCTAGGTTCAAAAGAATTCTGCTTATCTCCTTTTTCTGCCCAATTTCTCTGTAGATATCCAATGACTGTTCATAAAATTGTTTTGCTTTAAAGTACTCGTTTAGATAAGAATACGCAACTGCGATATTAACCAGATTTGCTCCGGCATTTATTTTGTCCTCAACTGATTCGTACTGTTTCAATGCTTTTTCGCAATACTTAATTGCTTCACGATATTTTTGTA
Source organism: Elusimicrobiota bacterium (assembly GCA_041658405.1). Taxonomy (NCBI): domain Bacteria; kingdom Pseudomonadati; phylum Elusimicrobiota; species Elusimicrobiota bacterium. The sequence goes on along the minus strand of JBBAAG010000060.1, from coordinate 17,926 downwards.
ATTCAAGATACATAATTCCGATATTGCCGTAACATGCTGCAATACCATGTTTGTTTTTGGTTTTCTCAAAAATCTCTAAAGTTTTAGTATAATATCCTATTGCATCCTTACACTTTCCTTCTTGTTTATTTTTTACAGCTAAGTCAATAAATTGCTTTGCTTCGTCACTTTTGTTATGTAATCCAAAATTAAAAACTTTTGTTCGTGTACCTTTTATTATACCAACGCTGGCACTCTCAGATATTTGATAATTTTCTATACGGACATCAGGAAACTTTTCATTAATAATTTTTTTAATCGCAACCATTTGGTTTGCAATTTGTTTATCATCGTTGTATATATCGCTTGGAACCATCACGTCTATAGTCAGCTGTTTTGAGTTATGTATCTTAATCATTACTTTCGCATCTTTCAGGAAGAGGCTATTATTCAACTCACGCGAGATCTCGGTGGTTGGAAACGATTTAAGCGTTTTCACAGCAGTATTCGAATATAATTTGTAACCACAAAAGAGTAGAGATACTATTGCAAAATACAAAACAAATATCAAACTTTTTGCTTGTTTGTTTTTCTCTACCAAGCTTTCTTGATAAGTCCCTTTTCTAATAACAATTGTGCCGGTAATAAGGTCATGAAGCCCTCTTTTCGCTGGATGAAACGAAATAAGGAAAATGTATCCCACCGAAAAAAATATAAAAACGATAAGAGTTCCTATAAACAATAAATGTGTCCATTCAAGACATAGGATTCCTAACGTTGAGGTTATTATTATGTTTAAGAAAAAGGTCATCATCAAGACTAAACTTCTCAAAAACGACATCGGAAGTGACAACAAAGTGCCATCTAACTTCACAACTTGTATATTAAGTAATCGTTTGGCAATGCTTTGCCCCTGCCCCACCTTACTGTTTAGTATTCCAATATACAGAAATACTGTTATCAACAATACTGTGTTTGGCTCTGCTAAAAAGGGAACTCGTAGTAATTTAAACACATACGCAATTATTGCACTCACTATCCACAAAATGATAATGTCAATTATATCTGAAAGCAGCCTTATCCAAAATCCAGTCAACATTTCTTCCTACTCCAATTATATTTTATCGCGCGGGGGACGGATTATGCGAGCGGATTTTAATTCCGACGTTGCGTCGGAATTATGGAGCGAGCATCGCCGTGCCCCGCGCCACCACTCTAATCCCCGCAATGTTTCACGTGAAACAATTACTGTACGAATCCTTACTTCTCTGTTGACTTAACCCTAATATTCGGTAAACTAATGTTGTAGTATACCGCCCATAACCGAACGGCTAAAACTATTGCAATACCAATCATAACGCAGACCGAGAACCGTAACATCGCAATCCGCGCAAGTAACCACATCCCAACGATTCCGGTAATTGAAGCGAGCGCATAAATTTCTTTACGGAACACCAGAGGCACGTCATTCGCGAGAACATCACGTAATACGCCTCCACCAATACCGGACATTGTTCCCAGTAAAAGTACGGAGATAAAGTTTAATCCCGCATTCATCGCAGCTACTGCGCCTGTAATTGAAAAAAGGGCGAGCCCAATCGCATCAAATACGTTTATCCATAAGAAGTACTTATGTACCAACTGTATTGCCGGGATAGCAACAAGGCCGCCAGCGAGTGCAGCAGCGAAGTATGACGGTGAGTTTAAGCTTACCGGAAGACGGTTCATTAGAATGTCGCGAATAAAGCCGCCACCTAACGCAGTGATGATCGCCAATACTATAACACCGAAGATGTCCATTTCTTTCTCCACAGCTTTCATTGCGCCGGTAACCGCGAACGCTGCAATACCCAGTAGTTCGAGGATTATTAATAAATTATCAAACGTAAACATTGTATTTTTTTACCTCCAAAACGAATGAGCTAGGTCTTTGAGTTCTTGCAACCTTGTACCCATATCAACCCGCAGGAAATGGTATGCAGTATTGTTGTGCCATACAGGATCAGTGTTCGGCGGGAAGCCGCATTGCGCCCAGTCAGGTGTTCCCGGTATCGGTGAATACTCTACCAATATCGGTTCAATCCCCATTTTGCCGATATACTGAATAGTTCTTTTTACATCATCAAATCCTTCATACGGGAGCCCGGCTAGTACATATACTCCGATATCCTGCATAGGATATCCCGCAGTGATGAGGTTTTGTACTGCGTTCTCAAAATCAAAATTATTGATTTTATCCCCGCTGTTTTTTTGTGTGATCGGATTTGATGACTCAAAACTTAGCCTTGGCCGAATAAACCCTACGCGTTTCATAAGCAACGCTACGGATTTTGTTATCATCCTCGGTGCAAGGCCGTTTGGTGTGTGGTATTTATATCCGTCAAGTTTCGCAAGTACGAGTTCCGACAAAAATTCTTCCGCACGATTTGCGGACTGGAACAACGCGTCATCGTAGAACGCTACGTTCCTAACCTGGCGTTTGTATAACACCTGCCGGAGTTCATCCACCACGGTTTTATAAGCTTTTATCCTTGGAACTTTCGCAAGCTGGTTGACACCGCAGTACGTACAGCGGTTAATACAGCCAATAGACGTTCTGTATGCGATGTATAATAACGGGTCCATATACGCATCATACCACGGCGCAGGGTAGTTACGGAAGTCAGTATAATTTTCAGCATCCATCGGGGGTTCAATATCGTTTACGATATGCACTATTTTTATAAGTTCCGCGAGGTCACCGCCTTTATATACTTTTACCATACCGGATTCCAGGTTTGCTACTGCATGGTTATAACACAAAGTCGCGTAAGTACCACCGATGATAATAGTTTTACCGGGATACATTTTCTTGAGGACCTCAACAGTTTCTTTAACTCCCTGGTACCAATACGTCATCCCGCTGGTAACAAGGATAATATCGGGGGTCGAAACAGAGGATAAGGCTGATACAAACACGTTCTCCGGCATCCCAATACGGTGATACTTTCTGGGTATCTGTGCCAGGGTTGCAGGTTTATTTACTTCCACAGTATAGTACTGCCCGCAACCGTTATCTTCGGATTTCGGAGTGTAACCCTCTACAGCTTTCATCCCGGGATGGTGGCGGTCCATACAGTCTATAAGTGTAACATTATACCCGTACTTCTGGAGTATTCCTGCGATGTACAATAACCCCAACGGTTTCGCCCAGAGATCGTATGCCGTGAAGTCGTATATCCACGGGTTCACCAGTAAAACATTCAATTGTTTCACGTGAAACATTCGCTCCTTATAGCCCTACTCTTACACGGTACCGTAGTTTGGTTTCTTTAGTTACAACAACGTCAAACCGTAACGTAAACGCATCATGTTTTTTGAACGGATGAGACTTGCTAATGATCTCCCATGTGCCGTATACGGGTTCTATTATGCCAACATTGATATCAGTGTTTTCTTTGCGGTTACGGATAGTTACTTCCCATTCGTACTCATGCTGGCGGGATGAGATTTCTTTATAGTCAACTAGTTTGCGTTCACATACGATATCAAACGCTTCACCCACCCTTAATCTCACATCCTCATCTTTTGGTGTATGCTTAATACTGTCCTCACCAACAAACTGTAAACTTCCGGCAGAGTCTTTCTTGTACAACCTAACTGTCCCGGCGGGTAACGGCATTCCGAGGTTTGACTCTTTATTATTCTTTAAACTTACGTAAACATTAACCGGTTGTTTTTGTGTGTCATCGTTATGATAACCGCGGTAGTACCGCTGGCCATAGGTAAGGTATTCTTTTTTTGTGCCGACATCCATAGCTTCAAGTAAACTTACCTGTTTTGTTTGGTTATTCTTTATGGTAGTCTTCCTCTGGAGGTCGTATATGTGATACTCAAAAAACTCTTTTTCTTCAAACTGCGGAGCTGGCATACTGGCGGCTTTCATCTTCGAATAACCAGCAAACGCTACCATATCGCGATCATTGTCATTTACGCGGTTAACTTCCCCGGCAACAAGTTTCAGTGTTGCGTCTTTGTACATCGCACCGCTGCGGTTATCGACGGTAACCCAGCCTGCAAGATCAGCTGAAGTATCGTCTTTATTTAGTGTAAGTACATAATCCGCCTTCCACGAAATCCCCGAGGTAAGGTATGATACTTCAATATTATGGATAGAAGCCGTTTTGTTGTTGTATAACCACATAAGTGTTGGTTTTGCAACAAAGTTTTCGGGTAAATCCGGGACTACCTTATACCCGGGATAACCAAGATATATTTCGTCATTAATTTTGTATATCGGCCCGTCGTTGTTACTCAATAGTTCGGCTTCAGTAACAGTTTTTCTATCCTGAAACTCGTTCCATGTGATGATCTTAATCTTTTTACCTATATATTTATCCAACAACTTCTTTGAATTGATAAGGTCGTACTCAAAGTTTTGTTCAATAACATTGAAGTCAGTTGGCAGGTTCAACGATTTTGCTCTCACAGTTACAGGCATAATACCTGAGGCTACGTCTGAAAAACGTAGTTCACCGGTACCAACCGGTAGGTTGAGCTTACGAAGGTCTTTTACTAATCCGAGGTTGGAATTGTATACCGTAACCGAGACCTCCGCCTGGTCATTCAATGTACTGATGAGCGTATTACCGGCGTAGGAAGGTGATATAACAAAAATAACTGAGAACACGACGGTAAATAATGAATAAATACTGTTTTTCATCGATAAAAGATCCTCCGATATTATTGAGAATATACTACAATAACTGCTTTAGTTCTTCAAACTTGTCAATGACAATATCCGCGCGGGCTGTCTCTAACCGTTTCCTGGGAAAACTTGTGGTGATTGCGATACAGTACATCCCTGCGGTTTTCGCGGATTCCACACCCGCAAGAGAGTCTTCAACTGCAACGCATTTATACGGTGGTAGCCCGAGTTTTTTGGATGCTAATAAGTACACATCCGGTTCGGGTTTATGTTTTTTTACATCCTCTTTCCCGAGCATAAACTCAAGTTTTTGCAGTATCCCGGTTGAAGTCAGTACGAGTTCCACGGCGTCACGGTTTGTCGACGAGGCAGCACAGAGTTTATACCGCAGTTTTAGGTTGTCAAGGATAGCGTTGGTTCTGCTGTCCGGCTTGATTTTTTCTTTTATTATATCCAGATACGCATCCCATTTTTCGTGCATAATGTTTACCAGTTCTTTTGGTTTTAACGACGGGAATGTCATTTTTAGGTAGTCCATATCAGGTATACCGATCCCGGGATAAAGATCACCGGTTTTCGTTTCGTCTTTCAAGCCATGTTTCGCGAATACGCGGCACCATGATTCGTAGTGTAGGTGTTCGCTCATTACCAATACATTATCGACGTCAAATACAACGGCGGATATCCGCGGTTTTATTTCCTTAAATGTTGCCATAATTATATATTATAGCACATAATCAGAGTATAAGAGATTGTTTTGTTTAAAACTCGAAGATGAAAGTTAACGCTGTGGTGTTAAAAGTTTGAGAAGGGATGTATATTGCTGCGATTATGCCTTTATAATTATAGTATAGAACTTGATGGGATAATTTTATGGAGAGACTATCAGAAATGTGTTGTTTCAACTCCAGGACTGTATTAAACGAATCATAATCATAACTTACCGCATACTTTCCTTTCGCACCTAAAACAGTACCCGTTGGGAAGTTGTAGTCCGCTCTGCCAGCTAAATCGTATCCTATTTTCCAAAAAGGATTACTTAGCCAGTCAGTGTCAATATTATAATATAATACACTGCCGCTTAGGTTGGCATATACCCTGTTTTTGTTATACGTTGCAGCAATTCTTGCACCACCCGCTGTTTTATTTCTCCACGCCAAATCGTCGTCATAATTATAAAAAGCGCTTAGTTGTAAATTAACCGGTGATGTTTTATAAATTGTACAAAAGGGTTCAAAAACAATGTTGTTAATTACCTGCTGATAAACCATTTCGTGGGGTTCATACTCAATATCATTCACCGCAACCTTGACTCCCGTAACAATATCGTCGGATGTTTTGTGTTCCAGCTTTATACTTGAAACAAACATATCGTTGTTCAAGTAAGGTTCTAGTAGTGTAAGATACCGTTCTTTACCCTGGTCAGGATCTATTGTTTTACCATACGCAAAGTATATTTCAGTATCTAAACTATCACCCCATGTTTTGGTAAATATAGAACAAAAATTTGCGGTCCCAAACCCGTATTTTTGTTTTGCTTCAAAACAAGCCGAGCCTGAAGTGTAAGACTGTGATGTCCCGGCTTCCCACCGTGACCGGAAATTCCATCCGTCGAGAACAGTGTTTTCACCAGGTTTTATCCCGTGAGACTGCAATACATGCCGTCCCGCTGCGTGGCCGAGTACCGCGCCGGCAACAACATCCGCCGGCCAGTGTGAGTGCTGGTACATCCTGCTGATACCTGTTAATACAGCAATTGTGTAGTACAGCCACGGTGTGCCGTACACTTCGGATAGTACCGTCGCTACAGAAAATATGTTACTCGTATGCCCCGATGGAAATGAGTCATTTCTGAACGGGTACGTATCGTCAATTCCCATGTGTACAGGCTGAAACGGGCGGTTGTATCCTGTTATAATCTTTAACTCATTTACTTGTATACCTGACAATAGTATTGCTTCTGTCATCATCCTCGCGGTAAGTTTTTCGCGGTCATTACCCGTAACCATTCCTAAAGTGTATAACCCTGACGCTAAACCCAGGTGGAACCATCCGTCACCAAGGAATGTTATATACGGGCTTACAGCGGTGATTGTATCATTCCGCAGATTGAGATCAAACGTGTTAAATACCGTTTTGTTATTGCGCATAAGCGCTGCGGTTGTTAATGTAGACAACGCAAATCCGTGTGATGACAATTGCTGCGGTAAATTACTGAATGTTAGCCCGGGTAAAAGCCAGTAGTCGTACCATTTAAGCTGTGTTTGCGCGGGTTGAACCGGTACCTTCGGGATAACGTGTTTATTTATCCCCTCGTTTTCCTGTACAAAAAAAAGATTCTCCGCTGCAATATCCCATGCATAACTTTGTGTAATACTAAAAATCGAGGCTATCATGTATAAGCAACAAATAAGTGTTTTTTTCATTTAAACAAAGTCTTACCGTTTAATTCCGGAAACCGTGAATACTCGCGGAGTTTGTCAAATTCAGGGACATTTTCACGGCATAAGCCCAAAACTTTTCTTTGGATAACTTCAAACCTGTGTTTATCCCCCGTTTTATTTCCGGAAATAAGGATATTGTTAGCGCAAAGATTTGTGATTTCTCCTGTTTTTTCGTTCACCGCTGTTTTGAATGAGGATGTTAGTACCGAATTTATGCGGTTCAGGCGTATAATAGCGTCGGAGTAACGTTTTTCATCCGCACGGCGCATTGCGTTTTGGTAAAGGTCGGTAATAATGTGTCCCGCAGGTGAGGTATGCGCAAGTTCATGTAAAAACCTTATGTTTTGGAGTACAGTACGTTTGATTTTGTAGCTTACAAGCAAAGTATCGTTGCGGTAGTTCAGTAGTATACCCAGAGCTTCATTCCATACAAAATTATCCCACCGGAAATAAGCGTGTGCTAACCCTTTCTCAAACTCAAGCCCTGCGGGATTAGCGGGTGGAGAGGAGTTCATACACAAACTTTGCAATGTTTTCCGCAGCAAAGGGGTTTGACAACTTTTTTGCACCGTTCTGCAACGCTACAGCTTTTGCCGGGTTATCCACGATTTCTTTTACGAAAGCTAACATTTTGTTTATATTAGGCTGAAGATATCCGGCGTTGTATTTTAGTAATAACGCACTGTTACCCTGTTCCTGATACGGGCTGAACTCGGGGTTAAGGATAGGTTTCCCCGCGGCAATGCTTTCCATAACAATCGCACCGCCGGATTTTGAGATCACAATATCGCTTAGACGCAGGAAATCGTACATTTTATCGGTCCACCCGATTATTTTTACCGGGATATCGTACTTCCGTGCGGAAAGTTGTTTGTATATATCATCGCGTTTTCCGCAGATAGCGATTACCTGCACTTTTTTGTCTTTCTGTGTGACAATAAACTCAAATAATTTACGGATATTTCCTATCTCCCCAAGGCCGAAGTTTACCATAAACGTTGTGCGTTCGGCTTGTAAGCCAAGGTCAGCCAGCATCTTTATTTTGTCGACGGGTTTGCCCAGTAACGTATTTACAGGGAAGCCGTAGGTGCGGATAATATTATCCGGGACATCTTTTTTTATCATTACTTCCTTAGTTTCTTCATTCGGGACGATATAAAAATCCGGCATCTGAAGATACCACGAACAGTGGACTGCTATGGAATCAGTAACGATTTCAATAAGCCTGTGTTCTTTCCCGTACTTAGCGTTGTACTTAGTAATAAACGGTGTCCAGTATGGATGGACTGACACAAAGATATCAGGTTTTTTTTGTTCTAATACTTCTTCCATATCACCATACGATGCGTGTGAGATCATATCAAAAAACCGTGTAGCGCCCTGGAAAGTATCAGTAAAATGCAGGAGAGAGTCCCATAAGCGTATATATCTGAGCATTGCTGTCTCGTATAAAGACATCCATAGTTTTGTAGCTTTGGGGTTACCTACTTTTGTGAGGTCAATGATTTCAGCGTCAATCTCATTCGGGAAAACGTCGCCAAATGCTTTGAGTAAACCCTTTGCTGCGGCATTATGCCCGCTGCCGTAACTGGCTGTCAGTATTAACACTTTTTTCTTGGTATTTTCCATATAACTGTTATCCTTTCATCTGTCCAAGCTCGCGCAGGCGGGTGTATTCCCGTGCTGCGCGCTGCGTATCACCGACGGTATTAAACATTTGCACAAGCCATCTGTGCGCTTCAACGCTACGCGTTATATCATATACAAAAATTGTATTTCCTACAACAGTTAACGGCACAATTTTTTTTGCCCATGCATATAATTCCTTATCAGCGAAGTACACTGCTTGCAAATTTGTTGCTGAGATTGCAACGAGTTCCTTCTTACCGTTTGGAAGGTTTACCGACGTATGCGGGCGGTCAAGTGAGGATACAAAACCGGTATTAACATACTTTATTCCATAATACCCGGGATTCGCGGTGCCAAAGTAAGAAAGGTATATGTCATCAACATTTTGTGTTTTAAGGTACACGCTTAAACGTTTAAGATCCTGGCCCCAGTCAAGGTTTGAGTCTACAAGGTATTTATACCCGTTCTTTGGCCCGCCAACGAGTTCATTAAAATACGTTATATAGTACGGCCGTATGTTTACCGTCGAGAATATCATCCACGCGAGTAAAGGTAGTATTACCAGCAAATGTCTTGTGTCCGGTTTATCCCCCCGCGGGTTGTCATGCATTAATATTCCTGAAACCCAGAGGTATAATAGAGGATAGGCCGGTAAAATATGCCGTATGCCAATATTAAGTTTTTGAGTTAACGCGCTTGCGGTGAATAGCAGTAACGGGATCAGGATAAGCCATTCTTCACGGTAATGTATACCCCGCGGTTTTTGGGTAAACAACGTAACAATTCTGTAAATTAAGAGTATCATCACAGGTATAGGTGTCTTCCAAAAAAATGCTAGCAGGAAATAGTACCACCACCCGGCAGTGGAGTACTGCCCTGCAAGGAAGGATGAACGCCCTCTTGAAGAAATATCACTGAATACACGGGTAAGGCCGTCAATATATAGCTGGGTTTGAGTAAAACCGTAGCACACTGAGATTGTTAACCCTGTAAATATTGTGAATAAAAGTATATGCCAGAAAATCTTTGGTTTCACGTCAGCCGCGTTACTACGGGGGGGAAAGAATAGTAAGAGTATGAACAGTGCAGGGAAGATAATAATATTTGAAAACTTAGACGCTAATGCCAACCCTGCCATTATCCCGGTTAATCCTGCACTAATATTCGTTTGCCGGCGGTAGTATAAGTATAAAAAGTAAAATGTTGATACAAAAAACAGTGTACCCGGCAGGTCAGTTGTTACTAAATGCCCGTGGGTAAGCATATTTGGGCAAAAAAGGTATAGCGTACCAGCTAAAATACCGGCATACGTGCCGTATAGTTGGCTTGACCATAGGACAAGTATTGTCGCAAGTAAGGCGCTTAACCCGACTACTGCCATACGGGTGGGGAAAAGTATATTTTCTGCCGGTAGAGTGTTTTTATACACAAACTCGTCGGATACCGTATACTGCATTTTGTTTATCCATGCGTAACTATCTTCCGGAAAACCAGGCTGCGGGGTTATGAGTTTCAACGGTAAAGTTGTGATCATCTCGCCGAACGGCGGGTGGTCGTATATGTTTAACCTCAAAATACCGGTATGCCAGTATGAATATCCTGCGGTTATATGTATAGTTTCATCATAAGTTGCGCTTTCCTCAATAACCGCGGGGTATACCAGAAAGTACATACAAATCCAGAGTAATGGAATAAAAATGATGAGTTCCAGTGGAAAAGCGAGGTTAAACTTAAAATTAAGGTGTATTTTATGCTTGTATACGCGTTTATCGGTGTTGATACGCTCCTCAGTGTTATCTATTTCTTCCTGATAACCTTGTTCTTATTATTAACTACTAATATAACAGGTTTATGTTTATGCGCTTCATCATCAGATACTAACGCGTAGCTAAGTATAATAATTTTGTCTCCGGGTTGCGCGCTGCGTGCTGCGGGGCCGTTGAGGCATATCTCGCCGGTACCCGCTTTTCCTTTAATAACATACGTTTCTATACGCCCGCCGGTGTTGAGGTTTAATACATGCACCTGTTCATTTGGTAGAATACCGCTTTGTGTTAATAACAACGGATCTATGGCAATACTTCCTTCATATTCCAGTACCGTACCTGTAACGGTTGCTCTATGTATTTTTGATTTCAACATTATCCTGTACATCTTAATTCTTTTAACTCCTGTTTCTATATTTTCACAAAAAGTACAGTTAATTATAACATATTTTTGTATGGGGTTACAACTAAAGGAGAGAGTAAAAAAAAGGTAGAGCAGGATGAACTGTGTAGCCTATTATTTGTATTTAATGGCCATGAATCAGTACCCTGACTCTACCTTATTAATCAAACATTATTTAATAAATTTTTCTTCGATGATTTTAACGGCTCTTTCGCGTAAGTGCTCGTTATTTATTTCATGTGCATAAGAGTATGCTACATCTGAATTGTCTGTGCCAGTAGCCACAACGAAGTACGCGATGTCTTTTGTTTGATATTTATCAGTGATTTCCCTGATCTCTTTTTCGTCCATAGTAATGTAACAAATACCTGTGTTGGCACAAGCTTCCTTTCACTCTTGTCGGCAACCTGGCAAACATATTGTCAGGAACGTTTCCGTATAACCTAACAACTTAGTCCCAACCGGTTTTGCAGCCCCCTGCTTTCGCTAGGGTTTGCCTTTGTCGATAATAAACATCGCGTATACCTGTTCATATTAATAGCCAAGAATCTTTGAAAAGTCAAGTTTTTGATTATTGACATTTATCTTCACGATGTGTTATTATAAAACTATGGAAATTAATGACAACAAAAATAGTGCGGTTAAGGAAGATAGGTTAAAAAGTTTATTGAACAGCCTGCCGAAAATCAATACGGCCGATACCCAGGAAATTAACCGTAAACTCGTGCATTTACTCGGTGTGGTCTATATCTTAGCCTATGCTATAATACCGCGAAATATTGTGATCAGCGTCATGGGCTCGATTCTTGCGGCAATATTGATAGTAGAATTTTTACGGCTGACCAATCCTGCGGTAAACCGTTTTGTGTTAGGATTACTTAAAGGCCAGTGGCGCCGTAATGAAGTCCGTCAGCCATCAGGGTTAACCTACACATTCTCCGGAGCGTTGCTAACAATGTTGTTATTCAAAAATACGCCGTTGATACTCGCAGCGCTGTGGTTCCAGGTTTTTGGCGACGCAATGGCTGCAATTGTTGGGATGAACTACGGGAGAATACGTATCGGCAAAAAGTCGGTTGAAGGAAGCCTCGCGTGTTTTATTGTATGCCTGGCGTTTGGATTATTGTTTTTTGATTACCGTGTCGCGTTTTTAGGCGCTGCGGCGGCTACGTTGATTGAACTTTTTCCGTTCCCCAAACCGTTTGACAATTTTTTGTTGCCAATAATCTCTGCGGTTGTGTTGAAGTACTTAATAAAACTTCTCCCGCCGATGTGATTTCATATATAATAATTTGTAAACCCAAATGACACTTCAGAACAAACACTTACCCGCTGCGAAGCGGTTGCGTAAAGTCAGTAATAAAACAATTACGCCGTCTGATATCATCCGCGCGGATGAAAATACATTGTTTTCCGGGAAAAGTTTTTATGGGACAATTTTGTTTGCTGACATTGTTATGTGTTCCGAAATATCCAATAATTCATCAATTGAAGATTATGCGTATATAATTCATCAGTTTCACTGTTGCGCCGGGACGGTTTATGATTTGTTAAACCTAGACAAAAAAAATAGTACCGCCGCTGGGGTGGAGATTGCAATGCAAGGCGATGAAGCGTGTTTAAAACTTCATACCCAGGAGTTGGATGAAGGATTCGAGGCTAATGTATGTAACGACGTAAGGAATGCTATTCTATACGGTACTGCTATAAAAATTCTTTGGAGATTCACGGACTATAACCGTCAACGTATGAAACAAGGGCTTTTCCCGCGGGATGTTGCCGTTGGGATAAACCAGGGGCCGGTATTTCTTTATGATAACAAAAATTTTAATGGCAGAGCCAGTGTCCCTCAAACTTCTGTCGGGTACGCGATTAATCTTGCTAAACGGATTGAAACAGAATCACGTACAGGGGAATATACCAAAATTTATGTATCAAACACCGTGAAGTACTGGACTGAAAAACAAAACCTTGGGCTAGCATACCGCCAGCGTGATGCGCGGAGTTTAAAGGGGATATCAGAGACCACGGCGTTATACGAAATTTCTGAGATCGGGCACCAGCTTTACAGCTGGCTTGAAGGTATTGTCGCAAGGATACGGCTTGACCGTAAAGAATGGGCTACCTTTGAACGTATCGGCGAGATGAACCCCCACGATTTTTGGACAAAACTTATTGTTGACGTAAAAAAAAATAAGGAACGCAACGAGGCATGGGTTAATCCCGTAAGTAAGTTTGATAAACCCGCAAAAAAAGTGGAGGTAACAACTCTGTTCAGTAATGCGTATCAGGAATATATCGCGGGGAATTATCTAACTGCCACAAAAATCCTGGGATTAGTGATAAAGAATAACCCAAAACTTGCGGAAGCGTACTTCAACCGCGGGAACGCGTATATGCGGATGAAAGAGTATGAACGCGCGATTGAGGATTATACACAGGTACTGGAGTTGGAAGACAAAAATGTTAGTGCGTATACCAACCGGGGTAACGCGCGGTTTTTGATGAATAAATATGATGAGGCAATACAGGATTATGATCACGCACTGGTATTATCGCCGGGGAATGCCGCGGCGTATACCAACCGCGGAAATGCCTACTGCAAACTGCAGCAGTACAGTATTGCCGTTGAAAATTACCGTAAAGCAATCGAGCTTGAACCAAAGGATGAGGTTGCATATGAAAATTTGGTGGAAACATTATTGATGACTATGCGGTTTGACGACGCAATGGCGGTATGTATTCCCGCTAAGGATGATACAAACTCGTCTATGCGCGCAAAATTATTGGCAGTTTATGTAGAGTTTTTGTATAAAATAGTGAAACACCTGCCATATGAAAGCCAGGTTGAGTGTATCACCGAAAAAGTCGGGTTGTCAGATACAGTATCGCTTGTAGGGCTGGACTTCAATGCGATTGAGTCAATAGTGTTACTTAAAAACGCAGGAGCTGAACCAATGCGCGTATTAAAACTGGTACATCTTCTTGTTTCCAGGAAGATTGCGGTTGAGAAGTTTATTAGTTTAACCTGAAAAAATAATGATATTGACAATAAATGTGTATATATGTAATATATCCACTAAGTTTTCAGGGGCTTTAAAGTTACACCGCTACGCGGGATAGCAATAAACCGTGTTATGTGGTGAATACTTTTTTTATCCCAAATGAATAGGTATGGAGGTATTTTAAAAGTTAAATTATGGTAGTAAAAATTCGGTTCCAACGCTATGGGGCGCCAAAAAAACCGTTCTATCGGCTGGTCGTAATTGACGGCAGAAAAAAACGTGATGGAAAATCGATTGACGTTATTGGATTTTATGATCCACGCAAAAAAAGCGGGCAGATTGATACCGCAAAACTTGACCTCTGGGTTTCCAAGGGCGCGCAGTTATCACAGACAGCGTATTCAGTTGTAAAAAAGTGGAAGAAACAACAGCAGAAAACGGTTGATGCGCCTGCCGCGGTTCCTGTACCGGAAAAACCGGTAGTAGTTACACCTGAACCGCCTGCATCGACAAGTAATGCATAACAAAAAATCGTTTATTTAGTAAAATACAAAAATGGGACTTTTGGTAAATGGTTAGCAGGAGGATGAGAAAATGAAGGAATTGGTATTGTACATCGTAAAAGAACTGGTAGACAACCCGAATAACGTTGAAATAAACGAAATCACGGGTGAAAAAACGCAGATCGTTGAAATCAAAGTTGAACCCGGTGATCGCGGTAAGGTTATTGGAAAAGAAGGACGGATAATAAAGTCTATCCGCACCATAGTTAACGCAGCAGCAGCGAAAGATGGGAAACGGGTAAGCGTAGAGTTGGTTGAGTGATAAGCAGTAACACTGATAATAATAATAAAGAAATTAAGTTTGTCCGGGTTGGGGTTATACTCAAACCCAGGGGTATTAAAGGCGAAGTAGTAGCGTCACTACTGTTGCCGTTACCGAAGAAGAAGTTAACAGAATTGTTTATCGGTTCAACTACTGGCGATTCTACAAAATATTCCGTAGAAACCTTAGTTCCTTCCGGTAACTATATGGTACTAAAATTCTTGGGGATAAATACCCGGGATGACGCTGAGGCGTTGAGGTCGTTAACGATTTGGACTGAACGGTTCAAACTACCGGAAAACGTATATTACATAAATGAAATTAAAGGTTTGGAAGTACGTACGTTGGATGGAAAGGTTTTGGGTAAGCTTGAGAGAGTGATACCCACCCCGGGAAATGACGTGTTTGTTGTGCGTAATGATAAAAAAGAAGTGTTAGTACCGGCACTGAAAAAGGTGGTACTGGAGATAAATAAGGAAACAATTATTGTCAATCCCGGCTTCGGGTTAATAGAAGCTACGGAATCAAATGAGGATTGATATATTAACACTGTTTCCAATGTTCTTTGACAGCCCGCTTAAGGTAAGTATTATTAACCGTGCGGTAGAACACCGCAAGGTGGAACTCAACGTTGTAAATATCCGGCAGTACGCCAAGGGTAGGCATAAAACCTGTGATGACAGGCCGTTTGGCGGAGGGCCCGGGATGGTAATGATAGCTGAACCGGTATATAAAGCATTAAAGGCAGTACGTAAAAATAAAGATACCGCTGTTGTTCTCCTAACCCCGCAGGGTGAAGTTTATACTCAACACCATGCCCGGATGTTTACACAAAAAAATCAGGTAGTTCTTATCTGCGGGCATTATGAAGGTATTGATGATAGGATAAGAAAGTATGTTACCCACGAAATTTCAGTGGGTGACTATATCCTTTCCGGCGGGGAATCCGCGGCATTAGCCGTAGCAGATAGTATTATCCGCCTGATTCCCGGTGTGGTGAGTAATAAAGAGTCGGTAGTTCATGAGTCTTTCACTGATACAACACTTGATTGGCCGCAGTACACGCGCCCGCGGAAATGGCGGGGGGTAAGTGTACCAAAAGTGTTGTTGTCAGGTAACCATAAGCATATAGAAACTTGGAGAAAGAAGGTTAGTTTGGAGTTAACCCATGACCGCCGGCCTGAATTATTAAAAAAGAAAAGTTATAAAAATATTAAATAGGTTTAATAACAAATAAATGAGAGGTGTACAAAAATGAACACAACAGAAATTATGAAACATGTCGAACAATCGTATCTACGGAAAAACGCTCCGGACTTCCGTGCCGGTGATACCGTGCGGGTATGGACAAAAATTATTGAAGGCGATGCACAGCGGTTACAGCCATTTGAAGGAATTATTATACGCCGTAAGGGCAGTGGGATGAAAGAAACTTTTTCTGTCCGCAAAATATCGTATGGTATTGGCGTGGAACGCACGTTTAACCTGTCTTCCCCGATGATTGATAAAATAGAACTTATAAAACACGGGAAAGTGCGCCGTGCAAAACTGTATTATCTGCGTAATGTAGTCGGCCGTGCGGCAAAAATTAATAGTACCGAAGCTGAAAAACAAGAACCCGCTGCAACTGCAGAGGCAGGTACGGGAAGATCGGTTGTACCAGTTGAAGCAGCAACCGTACAGGCGGTAGTCCCGGAAAAACCGGAAGAACCTAAAAAATAAAATAACTGATTCTGTCATATTTATATATTCGTACGCGTATTCGGGTGAGATTAAAATCGGGAGACTTCGCGGTTTATGTGCGGGGATACAAGAAAACAGTTTGGGAATTTAGGTGAATCCAAAGCCGTAGAATACCTTGTCTCCATCGGGTATACTGTTATACAACGTAATTTCAGGATTAGAACCGGCGAGATTGATATCATAGCGAAAGATCATTCCTGCGGCGGATACCTTGTGTTCATAGAAATAAAATCGCGGAGAAGTAATTCTAAAGGCTTACCCCAGGAATCTGTTAACTCATTAAAACAATATCGTATAATCAAAGCTGCAGTTGCGTATATCAACAAAACCAAGTGCCATAACATATCCTACCGGTTTGACGTTATTGCCATACACCCCGGTGGCGGGATTGAACACATAAAAAACGCGTTCACCATTCCCCCGGGAACATACTTTTTTTGAAACACTTTTAGGTTTTGTCATACAAAATATAGTAAAATTGTTTATATACAAAGTTAAGGTGGCATTTTTTGTTGAGAGGAGAAAAGGTTGTATCATGAACATTGACAAAGTAAAAACTTGTGTAGTATTTGCCGCGCATCCCGATGACGAAATTATTGGCCCCGGGGGGACTATCATTAGGTTAACCGAGCAAGGCGCAAAGGTTGTGGTTGTACTGTTCACCCTCGGAGGGACAGGCTATGCGAATGTTGCGGATAAAGATAAGATCATGAAAATCCGGGAGAAAGAACTTACGCGGTCACAAAAAATATTGGGTTACCAGGAACGCGTGATACTTGACAAACCATGCCAGGGCGTGTGTGACGACCGGGATACCTATCATCAGTGTATGAAGATTATTAGAAAATACAAACCGCAACTGATTTTAACACATTATTTTGAGGATAAACACCGTGACCACCGTGCAATCTCGGATGTAACCACCGAAGCATGGTGGAAAGCTTCGGAAAACCTTATGCACGACATCGGGAAACCCTGGCGCGCACCGGAACTATACTACTACGAAGGCGGCGAGTATATCACTCATCCTTCCGTTATTGTGGATATAACAAAAACGATTAATAAAAAAGTTAAGGCTATGAGCATTAACACATCACAACTTGATGTCCTGGGCAGCGTGGTTGAACGTGTAAAAGGTTTGGCAGTAGCCCGCGGCTGGCTTGGTGACTGCGACTACGGCGAAGCTTTCATACGGTCAAACTTTATGGCAACAAAGATCTAAACCAAAAAAGGTTAATGTGCCAAAGTTGTTGAACATATTTTTTTCAGTATTGTACGGTATAACACTTCTTACGGTGTTACCTGCAGATATATTCTCTGCGGAACATGTGGTATTCAATCAACAAGCTGGGTTTTATAAAGACGGTAATAGGTTCGGGTATATCAAAGTAAAGATTATTGATTCTACAACCGTAATTGCGGGGGAAGAAGTGTATGCCTGTACA
>JBBAAG010000059.1 GCA_041658405.1 Elusimicrobiota bacterium | reverse complement strand
ATAGGGACTAACTTAAGTGTAAAATGCTGGAGTCTCGAAATAATTGTCCTTGGTAACTCATGAGGTTCAGTTGTTGCCATCATAAATTTAACATGTGCAGGCGGTTCTTCTAAAGTTTTTAGCAATGCATTAAACCCAAATGATGTTATCTGATGAACCTCATCAATAATATACACTTTGTACCTTACACTTGCTGGTGCGAACCTAACATTATTTCTTAACTCCCTAATTTCATTTATCCCGCGGGTTGAACCGCCATCTATTTCGATAACATCCATAGAAGTCCCCGCAGTAATTTCTTTACACGCTGAACAGGTTTGACAAGGTTCCGTAACCAAGCCTTTTTCACAGTTCAACGCTTTAGCAAAAATACGTGCGGTAGTCGTTTTCCCAACTCCCCGCGGGCCGGAGAACAGATAAGCATGCGCTATATGATTTGTCTTTATAGCATTCTCTAGTGTACGAGTTACATGCTCCTGACCGAGTACATCTTTAAACGACTGCGGACGGTATTTCCTTGCTAAAACCAGATACGCCATATTTTTATTGTTTCACTCCCAATATACTTAAATGCTTAAAAAACAGCGGATATGACTTTGCAACTGCCTGTGCGTTTGTTATTACAACACCTTTCGCACAGATACCCGCTACTGCCATTGCCATAGCAACCCTATGATCATTTCGAGAATCAACTTTGCCATAACGCAGTTGTGAATGCTTAATTTCAATCATCTTATCATCAAAAGTAACATTACCCCCGAGTTTTCTTAACTCCTCACAAGGTGTTTTAATCCGGTTACTTTCCTTTATTGCCAGATGTTTAATATTCCGTATCCTTGTCTTTCCGGAAGCGAATGCACCTGCAACCACAAGCACAGGCACAAGGTCAGGGATATCACCCGCATCAATATCAATTCCATGCAGGTTATACGGCCCGTTTATCATTACTTTACCGCAGTTATACCCAATTTTTGCACCCATAGCGTTTAGAATAGCTATTATCCGTTTGTCTCCTTGTTTATCATCCAAAAGACCCGAGATCGTTAGCTCAGATTTTGTTAGACACCCGGCGGTAATAATAAACGCTGCGGATGAATAATCGCCATTAATTTTATATTTTACAACATTTTTAACCTTCTGCCCACAGGGGATAATAAATTTTTTGTATTTCCCCATATAGTTAACAACCGTTACCCCAAAATGTTTGAGAACATCTATCGTAATATCTACATACGGCCGGGAAACCAGGCGGTCAGATATTTTTATCACCACCCCATCATTATTTTCTGCGGAGGCAAGTATAAGAGAAGACACTGTCTGAGAACTTTGCGCGCCGCTGATTTCAATTATCCCGTGCATCAAGGATGGGGTACCGATGACCCGAAAAGGAACAGTTTGTTTTCTACCCGTACCTTGTATATCCGCCCCAATCTGACTCAATGCATTTACAACTGCGGTATTAGGCCGTGTACGCAAACTCCCTTCGCCGTTGATCATATATTTACCGTTTCTGGCACAGAGGATTGACAATAATATTCTTAATAATGTCCCTGATTCCCCAACATTGATATGCTTTATACCGGATAACGATTTGTCAACTTTACAGTTTTTATCCCAAATAGTAATTTTATTGCCATTAATCTCAACATTTTTGTTTAACTGCCTGATAACATTAAGAGTAGCTGCAGTATCATCACATTTAAGAGGATTAATAATTATAGTTTTTTTTGTAAAAATAGACGTTATCACTGCCCGATGCGTATACGACTTTGACGATGACGCAACTATCTCCCCTTTTAACACATTTACAGGAAGGATACTTACACTTATATTGTTTTTTTTCACTGCACAACCGCTCTCAATTCAATTATTTATTATACCGCACTCTTATAAAATGTATTTTACTAAATTCAGAGGTAAATTATCAAACTAGAGAAATGGAATGTATTTGCTTTCAATAAACACATTTAATATAATCTTGAATCATACAATACATGGGGGTGTAGCTCAGCTGGGAGAGCGCATCGTTCGCAACGATGAGGCCGAGGGTTCAAATCCCTTCACCTCCACCAAATAAAATATTATTTCTTAAACTTTTTCAGCGCTTCCTGCGCTTCTTCACGGATTTCAGTTTTAGGATCATTTGCCGCGATATATTCAAACGCAGCAATAACACTTTTATCCCTGAACTCGCTTAAGGACCAGATAGATTGCAGCCGCATTAACGGATTCTCGTGCCTCAATCCTTCGCGGAAAACTTTAATACCAGAATCATCACCTAGGTCTTTCAATACATATGCCGCTTCCCAGCGCACATCAAAATCCGTGTCTTCCAACATTTCTTTTATACTCGGAACGATGATATTCATTTTCATTTCACCCAATACTTTGATTACAACCTGCCGGATTGTAGGGTCAGGGTTTTTTAGTAATAACAATAGTTTTGGTATGATAGACTCATCCGCCACCATTGCAAGCTTCTCCGCAGCGACCCATCGGTTGCTTACTCTCTTATCCTCTAGTGCTTTTAATAATATCGGAACTGATTCCTTACATCCCAGCTCCGCCAACGCAACCGCCGCCTCCCACCTTACATTAAGATCATCATCCGACAACGCTTCCTTCAGGATAATAACAACCTCTTCATCACCAATCTCCAGAAGTTCCCGCACAGCGGTCCACCGCGTATTTGGCGTACCGTATTTTAGATGATCCTGTAATCTCGCAACATTTTTTTTATCAGTATTCTCTGTCATTACCAATCACTCACCTTTCCTGAAGCATTTGAAGAAAGCATTCACTTTTGTAATTCAATCTTCAATTCATTAATTAAGTTAACAATATTTTCTGATCTCACCGGTTCCAGTGACCCAAGCCCGCAACTCGGTGTTATGATTATATTTTCCATTATAATATCTTTATCAATTCCTTTACTTGCTAATACTTCAATCCCGTGGTTGATCCTTTGCTTAAGCTCAACTACAGCATCAGCAATAACATCGTTATTGCTCGGCACAATACCCCATGCCAGCTTCCTTCCGGAAGTAATAAACTCTGCCAGTTTGCTTTTATATAATAACAAAGTTTCAAAATAATTATAAGCATCAAAACTAAGCACATCTATTGATGTGTCCATCAGGATTGACCAATCAGTATTTCCACAGCAATGTATCCCCACCTCAACATCGATCTTGTGCAACGCGTCCGCGATTTCGTTGATACACTTAACCACAACCTCCCTCGAGACCGGAACATACGCGGAACCAAAGGCTGACAGATACGGTTCATCAATAAATGCAAGAATCCTTGAGTCAGGCATATTCTTACGGACAAATCCCACCTGCCACAGAGCTTTCATCAACAACCCTTTAACCAGAACATCTGAATACTGTTCGTTATGAAGTATAGACTTACCGGTTTCATCCGTGACCGTAAGCCCAAATGATACAGGCCCTGTCACTTGCACTTTAATTTTATGAAACTTCTTATTACTATAAAGTTTTAAAACATCAATTACAGAATATATCCCCGCAGCATAATCTTGTGATATACAAAACTTATCAATATCATTATCAATAACTGCTTGATAAAACCGTTCGTATTCCTCCGGCAGATTTTCTTTTGACATATCCACATAAACAACCTGTTTTTCCTGATTAAGTATCACCCCGGGCAACCCTTCGGAATATTGAATATACATACTCTCCCGGAAATTACGTTTTGGCAACTGCAACAGAAAAGGTATATCAAAACCGTTAACCACAATCTCCGCCGCACGGACAGGATCCGTATGTGGCAAACTACCAATACCGGTAGTGATAACATTTTTTGTTTTCATAAAAATATATATTAACTCTTAATGCTTCAAATCCACATCAATACGGTCAAGCCGCAGGTTCAATCCTGCGAGGTCCTGATTAGCCTTCAGTAACTCTTCATTTATAGTAGATATGCTATCCGTTTTTGTGGCGTACTGAGGAATCACCATTAAATCCTTTTCTACTACCACACTTTTTTGTTTCACACCTTCCGGTGAATGTAATTCACCCGAAAAAGTTATCCTAATATTCACCTGTCCTGTATATAACGCTGATGGCTGGAATAACCAGTTAACCTTTGCAGCCTCACGAGCGCTTAAATCATCAATCATCTGTTTTACAGAACCTTTTTGCAGGTCCAAACTCTTATCAGGTAAAACTTCCATTGTAGCTATGACATTACGCAATAACCCATCATCCGTTGCGTTCTCAACGTCGCATACAAGCGTAAACTGCTGTGCGGAATATATTTTTAACGGACAACTAACGGCAATATTAAAAGCATCACCGATATTCATTGCAGGTTTGTGCAACCCATAACAAATCGCGTACTTAACGCTTTTATAAGAATCAACTTTAACGGGTTCCCAAAACACTGCTACTCCGCTGTCAGGAGTAGCTAATGCGTTTGGACTAAACCCTCTACCCTTCAGTAACTTTACATCCCAGTAAGAATCGTACATACGGTTCCAATTAGAAAAAACTATTCGGTCCGGAGATTTATATTCATAGATTTTAACAGTTGCGAGGCTACATACTGCCGGTGTACGTATATTATCAAACGCGTACCAATAAGTCGGAACACTTTCACCCGTGAATTCAGTATCAGTAGTAACCGCACCGTAGCCTGGAACAGAGAACGGCGTTCCGTCATTACTCCCAAGCATTGTATCAAGCAGGATTCTCATCCCAACAGTATGTGATTTACTACCACTGTTATACACAACATATTCTACTCTAACACTATCCTCTCTGCCTGTGGTAATACCTTCAACTAACGTTAGTGTTTGAGTAATATTAAGGTCCTCATAACCCCAGGCGAACTCCATACGTTTTTGCGAACTTGTCTGTCTAATAATACTGCCGTTAGTGTTACCAAATACAACATTTTTCCCATCAAGTTTCAGTGTAGAATAAGAAGTAACTTCACCAAACCGTTCAAATAGCAGTTTTTTATTATCATCCGTTTTTATTAAAGGATCACCTTGTGTTGTGGATACCACAAACCTACCGTTCTCGCTATTAACTTTCAACCTAAGATACTGGTTAGTAATATCTTTTGCTGAAGCTGAATTGCTGTATATACACAGAAGTAATATAACCGCCAGGCATCGATACAATGACCGCAACGCTTTTTTTTTGTACACTGTTGCCATATTATTAATCACTGTATGGACTTAACTTTATTTTCGTACAACCGCAAGTCCATTTCTTTCTTGATAAGTTCATCTTCTTTTTTCTGAAGGATAGACTCTTTTTCTTTCAATTTAACCGATTTTGTTGATAACAACATATCCTTTTCTGCAAGAAGTTTACTGCGTACCTCATCTTCCGCACGATTCTTTCCTAGTAATTCCAATTCGTTCAATTGTTGTTTCAGTTCTTTACATTCCAGATCTTTCTGGATAAACATATTCTTAACTTTCTCTAATTCATCCAGCGGGACATTTGTTGTACCCGTACTTAGAACTACAGCATTTTGTTGTACGACAACAGCATCGTTAAGAAGAACATTATATTCATTCTTAAGTTTGGCATACTTCAATCCCAGCATGATTGACGCTATACTGAAGACTATTGCCGCAAACACTACAAAATACTGTGCGATAGTTTTCATGGTAACCTATCCTTTATCAAAATTAAACAACTGCCGTTACTTCTGATTTGTGTATAGGACGTACACAGATACTGCCATTACAAAAAACACAACCAGTACTATTATCCAAGGAAAATTTGCTTTAAATATTTCCAATGCTGTCCCGGGTACTTCTGTTATGCTGCTTCCCTGTTTATCTGTTAATTCTTTTTGCATATTTTGGTTTTTAGCCATTATTTTTTCTCCCATTTAAGTAAATTAGTAACTTTAGCTAGCGTACTCCCATCCTTAATTTCTTTCCGTAAACGGTTTTCGTGTTCCAAAACATTCATTGCGCGGTTTGCAATCTCAACGACATCATTTTTTGGCAATACAATCACCCCGTCATCATCACCTATAACCCAATCCCCGGGAGAAACCTTTATTCCGCCAATTATCAACGGAACGTTAATCTCTCCATACCCTTTTGGTTCTCCTGCATTTGGCTGCACAGTTTTCGTAAATATTGGAAGTTTAATTTTAACAATATCCATAGTATCCCTCACCGCTCCGTGCACAATAACACCTGCGAGTTTACGGGTAACAGCACTTTGAGTTGCCAATTCTCCCCAGACTGCAGGACCAACACCGCCGGTATCGACCACTAAAACATCCCCTTCATTTGCCAGATCAATTGCCTGTACGGGTTTTGCCCAATCTCCCGGTAACGTACTGACTGTAACCACAGGACCGACAAGTTTAGTACCTTTAACCAAAGGATATACCCCTGTGAGTGCCGGTGCGCGATGCATCGCATCAGAAACATTAGCAGCGGATACTACATTTAATACTTCCCGAACATTATCCAATCCCGCTCTCTGGTAATACACATTTTTTACACTAGTTTTTGTACGTATAGCTTTCAATAATTTTTTTACTTCGTCAGCAGGACACGCGGATTTCGTAATTGCCCCGCCTACTATAAGGATATCCGCTCCGGCACGTACAGCCTCTGCAATATTTGCGCTGTTAATTCCTCCGGCAACTGCTACAGGTAAAGACGTTATTTTACGTACGTCCTTCAGAAACCCAAAATTAATTTTGCCTTTCATTTGTTCATCAATCGGTATATGCAAACCAATAATATCAACTCTCAGTTTTTCCAATTGCTTTACTCTTGTAGAAATATCCTTAACTTCAATCATATCAGCCATAACTTTAGCACCGTAATTACGGCCGGCATTAACACTTTCTTTGATTGTTTCATCGCTAGCACAGCCCAGCACTGTAACTACGCCCGCTCCGGCTTTTACTGCCATCTCGACTTCTATCCGCCCTACATCCATAATTTTTAGGTCAGCAACAATACATTTTTGCGGAAACTTTTTGTGTAAAGCACGAATTATATCCAACCCAGCACTTTTGATCAACGGCGTTCCGGCTTCCAACCAGTCAATACCAGCACCGTCAATTTCTTCCGCAAGCTTCAGTGCACGGTGAGTATCAACAAAATCTAAAGCTACCTGAATAATTGAATGTCCCATGTCCCCTGCTTTGTATTAACCAAACACCACTTGTTTTCTTAACTGCTGCGTTGTATTTCTTAACCTACGGCTAAGCGATAAGGTCATCATTCTCAGAAAATGCACACCAAAGACCGGTGTTTTATCAATTAACAAATTCAAATCACTTGCCATAATTTTAATCACTTGAGTTGCAACTACCGCTTCCGCAGTTGCCGACCTTGGTTCCGCATCTATCATAGACAATTCGCCAAGAAGTTCATTTTGTGAAAGTGAAGTTATTGTTTTCCGTCCGGGATTCATATCCTTCCATATCTTTATACTACCCGCCGCAATAATAAACATTGAATCACCTGGATCGTTCTCCTTAAACAACAACTTCCCGGCTTCATAATTTTCAATATTAGTTATTGACGCTAACAATATCAAATCATTTTCTTTCAATCCTGGAAAAGCACCGCTTTTTTTTAAAAAATCTACTACATTATCCATAATACTATCCGCCTCTCTTTATAATTTTATTAATAATATTTAATTCACTTTTCACCAATTATTTGTGTAACAATTTGACGTTTTCTTTCACGGTTGTCCATATCAACAAACACGATCTGCTGCCACACGCCTAGTACCAATTCAGAATCAACTATTGGAACCGTTAATCCCGGCCCAATCAATGATGCACGCAGATGCGAATGCGCATTACGATCAGAATGAGTAACATTATGCTGATACTCCTGCCCGTTTTTTGGTGCAACCCGTTCCATCAACTTCTTAAAATCAGACACCAACCCCGGTTCGTATTCAATGGTTGTCACCGCACCTGTAGCTCCCGGGATAAACACTGTTACAGTACCATTTTTTATACCTGAACTTTTAATATTGTCGCTAACCTCAGCGGTGATATTTATGATATCCACCTCTCCTTTAGTATCTACAGTAATATTAGATGTAACAACTGCCATGTACGCTTCCTACTTTCCAACAAATTCTTGTTGCTGAAATAATTCTACTGTATTTCTCAGCAATAAGACCGTAGTTACCGGCCCCACTCCACCCGGTACAGGGGTAATATATCCAGCTACATTTTTGACTTCATCAAATTCAACATCCCCAACCGTTTTCATCTTAGGTTTACCTTTTTCGTTAAGTACAGTATTTCCTTTTTCATCAAGTACAGGAATACGGTTAATTCCAACGTCAATAACTATCGCCCCGGGTTTCACCATATCTTTTCTAATCAAACCAACCTTCCCGCAAGCTACTATGAGAATATCTGCACGCAAAGTATGCTGTTTTAACCCAACTGTTGCTATGTGGCATACCGTAGTGGTAGCAGATTCCGTTGCGGAGGACAACAAAAACAATGCCGCTGGTTTTCCTACAATTGCGCTATGCCCGACAACCACAGCTTCTTTTCCCTTCAACGGAATACCCAGAGAATTAATTAGTTCAATGACTGCCATTGCAGTACAAGGCGCAATTGCAGCGTTGCCAAACAACAATCTTCCCATATTTGCGTAAGTTACGCCTTCAACATCTTTTTCAGCTGCAATAACCTGTTGAACTTTAGCAGTATCCATCCCTGAAGGCAACGGCATCTGTAGTATAATACCCGATATTTCATCTATTACGTTTAAACCCTGAATGTATTCAACAACCTGTTTCTCTGTACTCTCTGCGGGTAATGAATGAAGCTTATACTCAATCCCTACTTCCTCACAACTTTTCTGCTGGTTTTTGATATACACCATTGACGCAGGGTTTTCACCTATCTGTACGGCTGCTAGCAATGGGCCTTTTTTCCGTGAGGCCTTTAATTCATTTATCTTAACAATTAATTCCTTTTTAATTTTAGCAGCTACGCTCTCCCCATCAATCAAAACTGCTGGCATTGTATAACACCTTTCTCTAATGTATGTGACATTTATTATAATAGTTAATTATAGCAAATTAACTATTATCTATACTATATATATACCTGCTAATTTTATAGACACGACGGCAATGATATTTATTAAATGTTCTTGACAACCCTAATCAAATTTATATATCATTTTATACATATAAAGACTATCTTCATATATAAAAATAATCAATATATTTGGCAAAAGGATAACTACATGAAAAAAGCATTAATGCCGTATGGAAAGTTTCCAGATGAAAATGTAAAACATTCTCATGCCGTACATTTTTATTCAACCTTAAACGAACAAATAAAACTTATAACCAAATATTTTACATATGGCCTGAGCAACGATTTCAAATGTATCGTTATCCTGAAAAGCGAAAAAATATCAGTTTTGAAATCACAACTCAATAAAACATGCCCTATGTTATCTGCTTCACTTGCCAACGGCCAACTTGTAATCATGCCCTCAAATAGATTTTATATACGCAACAACAAATTTGATCCTCCCAAGGTACAAAAATTTATTTCTGTCTTATTAAAGCGCAGCATGTATAACAAATATAGAGGAACTTTCATTATATTTGAGGTAGACAACGATATTTTTGATAATATAAGCAAGACAACAATATCTCACCGCGAGAACGTTATCTCAGAATTGCTTGAACAAAAAAACACATCGATGATTTGCCAGTATGACAGGAAACATATGCGTCCCGATCTCTTATTTGAAGCACTACGCACACACGAACATATCATTACGGGCATCGAAATGTATCCTAATACCAATTATATTAAACCTAATCAATACTCAAAGGTTGTAACCCCATTGTATAACTTTGAAGAAACGTTAAATAACATAGGCAACAACGCAAAACTTATGAATTCAATAGTAGAACAACGCAACCATCTGGAAGAAATAATTGAATTAACACCGCTTATCGTAGTAGGAATGGACTGCAAAACGAATATCACAATGTTCAACTCCGCAGCTGAGGATATAACAGGTTATAAACGCGAAGAAATCATTGGTAAAAAGTATTTCTCTATTTTTATACCCAGAATATTACGTGATAAAGTTTATAAAGTATTCACAGCACTTTTGAAACTTGACCCGAAATCAGAGAATATCCGTAAAAAGTTCCCCAAATCATATGAGAACCCGATTTTATGCAAAAACGGTGACGAGCGTACAATTTTATGGAGCAATTCCGTTATCTATGAAGAAGGCAAGGTCAAAGAAGTTATTTCGATCGGAACAGATATAACCGAACGTATTGAATTATTAAACAAATTCCGTGATTCTGAATCCAAGTACCGTCTACTGGTAGAACACACAAACAGTTTTGTTTTTGCATTAAATCCCCGTTGTAACATAACTTTTTGTAACCAAACTAACATAAAAACAGGCTATACTCCGGAATTAATCAAAGGAAAAAAGTTTACGTCATTCCTACACCCTGATGACCGTAAAGCTTTTTTACTCGTTTTCAATAAAGTTCTAAGCTCGCATACTTCACACAATATTGAATTCCGGTGGTTAACCAAAAAAGGCAATGTCCTGTATTTTGAAACAGCACTTAATCCGGCTCACTTGAACAACCATACATTCTCCGTTTCGGGTATAAGTATGGATATTACATCTCACAGACTAATGGAAACTGAACTACTCAAATACCGTAATATCGTTGAGACAGCACCGCTGGGCGTAATTTTTTCTAACACACGACATAATATAAATTATGTAAACACACATACTTTAAAATTATTTGGTTATAACAAAATGGAAATATTAAAATTACGATGCGCAGATCTTATATCGCCGAGTGAATACAAACGTTTTGAAAATAACATTTATCCTGAAATGGAAAAAGGCAACTGGGCAGGTGAAATACTAATGCGTAAAAAAGATGGTTCAACTTTCCCAGGATACAACATGTGTTTTGTTCTCCGCGATAAGAGCACTAATGAGATAATAACCAACTGCAATATAATCACTGATATGAGCAAGGAACACGACAATACCAGAGAGAAAAATGAACTCCAAAACCTATTATTCCAATCACAAAAAATGGAAGCTATCGGCCGCCTGGCAGGTGGAATCTCGCATGATTTCAATAACCTCCTTACAGGCATTTTGGGAAACGCACAGTTTATCCTGAAAACAGCAACGATTGATGGTAATATAAAAGAATGTGTCGATATTATAATCAAACTTTCCCAGCAAGCATCTCATCTCTCACGCCAATTACTCGATTTTGCACGCCAACAATCCGATAAACCTGAAACGATGAAACCATTCGACACTAATTATCTCATTATCAAACTCAACAGGCTCTTATCTCACAGTATAAACAAAAATATTGATATAAAACTCAACCTGGACCAAACACCGGCAATTGTAATTGGCAACGAAGTCCTCTTAGAACAAGCATTGCTAAACATCTGTATAAATTCACAAAACAGCATGCTTTCCGGAGGTAAACTCAATATACGAACATCAAAAATAACCTTACGTTCTGTGCCAGTAGCATTACAACACACTAAAGAACATCATAGTGATGTTTATGTACAGATAGATATCACCGATACAGGCAAAGGCATGACACGCGACATAATAGACCGCATTTTTGAACCATTCTTTACCACTAAAGACATCGGGTACGGTGTCGGGCTGGGTTTATCTTTGGTTTACAGTATTATAAAGAAACATCACGGCCATATAGAAGTCAACTCAGCACCCGGGAAAGGTTCTACATTCACAATTTACCTCCCTGCAACTCAGGAAAAAACAGTCACTGAAAATGATTCTGAAACCAAAACTCAGCAAGTATATACGGGGATACGAAGTAAATCCAAAAAACCTAACGTAATGGTGATTGAAGATGAAAGCTATATACTCGATTTATGCACAAAAATATTCCCAAGCAGAGGATTTGGGTTAATTACCTCAAACGATCCTGTAGATGCAGTAAAGAAATACCGGCACTCCTGGGAAAAAATCGATATAGTGATACTTGACATAATAATGCCAAAGAGGTCAGGGCAATGGGTGTTTACTCAATTGAGAAAGATAAACCCAAGCGTAAAAGTTATCATATTATCGGGATATAACTCAAAAAGTAATTATATCAACTGGATCCAAAAAAACAAGGTACCCTTTATCTCAAAACCATTTGATATAGACGAGATGATCAATAAAATACAATCTATAATAGGGTGATAACTTTACTGTCTCCACAAAGGAGACATAGTTCTGAGCTTCTCCACAACCCTGGGTAATGTATCTAAGAGATAATCAACTTCTTCTTCTGTATTATCATGCCCAAACGAAAAACGTATTGTTCCTTGTGCAATTAACGGTTCCACACCCATTGCGGTAAGAACATGTGAAGGTTCACTACTTCCTGCGGTACACGCAGAACCCGATGATGCAGCAATCCCTGTACTTTCATTATCCATAGCCAATAAAAGAGCTTCGCCCTCTACATATTTGAATGCGATACTGCTGGTATTGTATAACCGTTCAGCGTGTATGCCATTAATCTCAGACTGAGGTATACGCTCAAGTATCCCAGTTTCAAACTTTTCACGCAGTAACGATATACGCGAACACTCAAGTGTATATTCTCTCATAGCGATCTGTGCTGCAGCACTCATTCCCGCAATACAAGGAACATTCTCAGTCCCCGCACGGTAGTTTGATTCATGATGCCCGCCATGCAATAACGCATCGATAGTCAATCCTTTACGAATATATAACATCCCTACGCCTTTTGGACCATAAAACTTATGAGCGGATATACTCAGAAGATCAACCCCCAGGTCATCAACGTCAATCCTCACCTTTCCAGCTGTCTGCACAGCATCGGTATGAAACGCAATATTTTTATTTTTTAGCATTTTCCCGATACTTTTTATAGGTTGAATAACCCCGGTTTCATTATTCGCATGCATTATAGAAACAAGTATTGTATCTTCACTTAACGCGGTTTCAAGTTTCTTTATGTCAACCACGCCGTTACGATCTACTGGTATGTAGGTAACAGAATAACCGAAATTCTTCCTTAAGTACTCGCAGGTATTAAACACTGCGTGATGTTCAATACTCGAAGTTATGATATGCTTTCCGCGTTTACTGTTTGCCATAGCAAAACCTTTAATTGCAAAATTATCAGATTCTGTCCCGCCACTGGTAAACACAATATTTTGTGGATCATCCGCGGAAATAAACCGTGCCATAACAATCCTCGCATCATCGATGACTGCACGGCTTTTTTGTCCAAAATAATGAATACTTGAAGGATTACCATAATGTTCCGCGTAATATGGAATCATTGTATTGACAACTTCCTCCCGTACACGCGTTGTAGCGTTATTATCCATGTAGATACGTTTCATTTAATAAGCAGTATCTCAGTAGATACAATCCTTCAATCGTCTTTTATTGATTATATACATTTTTCCGTGTTCAATTCGTATGCATCCTATATGCTTGAATTGATTCATAACTTTTGTCACAAGTTCACGTGAACTCCCTACAAGATCCGCAATATCACGGTGTGAGAGTTTAACATTAATCTCAATACCTTTAGCAGTTTTATTCCCATACTTTGTTGAAAGATCAAGCAATGCCACCGCTAACCTCCCTGCCGTATTTTGAAATACAAGATTTTTTATCTGTTCATCCGCTTCCCGCAACCTAGCAGACATAGTTTGCATAAGATTAACAGTTATCCGCGGGTAATTACTTATAATTTTTTCAAACGCTTTTTTGTAGAATACCAGTAATTCACTTTCTACAATAACTTGCGCGCTTGCTGAACGGTACGGTTTATCCAGTTCTGCCATCTCACCAAAAAAATCGCCTTCCTTAAGTATAACCAAGGTTTTATGTTCACCCACAGATGAACGCTTAAATATTTTTACAAGCCCTTTTATAATTACATAAAAAGCATCACCTGTTTCTTGCTCAGAAAAAACTGACTCCCTAGCCTTAAACTTCTTAATTACACCGAGTTTACTCAACCTCTTCAACTGCTTTTTATTCATCCCAGAAAACAGAGCGACTTTTGACAAAATACTTGTTACCATAACAATTTTTAACCTCCGAATAACACTTTGTTATATTACAGCAATTATTTCTCTAATACTTTTTTTAATTCATCAAACAAATCTGACAGCTTAACTTCAGCCTGTGTTGCGTTATTCATATCTTTCATTTGTATAACACCTCTTGTGTGTTCATCTTCTCCATAGATCAAGACAGCCCTTACTCCTAATTCATTAGCATACCGCATCTGTGCTTTCATACTTTTACTATCATAGAATTCGGTATATACATTAAATCCTGAATTTCTAATATCCCTCGCTAATAACGATATTCTAGACAACACTTCTGTACTACCCGCTGCGATAACGGATATACAATTATCGCTTTTATCCGTACTGGTTTGTTGCTGAGACAAAAGAAAGGATAAACGGTCAACACCAAACGCTAATCCTACTGCCGGCACTGCAGGCCCGCCGAGTTCGGCTACCAACCCGTCATACCTACCTCCTGCTGCAACTGCATCCTGAGCGCCAAGTTTTGCGCATTTTATCTCAAATACCGTGCGGGTATAATAATCTAAACCGCGGACAAGTTTTGGGTTCACGCTGAACTCTACACCGCTTTTTTTCAGTAACGATGTGGTTAATTCAAAATGTGTTTTACATTCATCGCACAGATATTCCAAAGTTGATGGTAGATTACCAATTTTTCCGGCATCAATTTTGCAGTCAAGCACACGTAATGGGTTCCGTGTAATACGGTTTTTACAATCTCCGCAGAGTTGCGGCCCATAACTTATTAGAGTACTTAATAACGCTTCGCGGTACTTTGGACGGCACTCTTTGCAGCCTAAACTGTTAAGTTCGATCCTTATTTCACCGTCAAGTTTCAGTGTTTTCAGGATATCATACCCAAGCATGATTACTTCCCAATCACCGTAAGCGGATGTCACACCGAATAGTTCAGCCCCTACCTGATAAAACTCGCGGTAACGCCCCGCCTGTGGGCGTTCATAACGGTACATTGAACCACGATAAAACTCGCGATTAATTTTCCCGGGTTGAAATCTTTTATGTTCAATCATCGCGCGTACCACTGCAGCAGTCCCTTCCGGGCGTAATACCATCCACCGTTCTTTTTTATCTTGAAAAGAATACATTTCTTTCTCAACAATATCCGTAGTATCTCCTATTGATCGTATAAACAGTTCACGGTGTTCAAACACAGGCGTAATAATTTCTTCGTATCCCCACCGTTCAAAGACTTTACTCGCGATTGACTCCACTGTCCTGTGATTAACAACTTCTCTGCCTAATATATCACGGGTTCCCCGTGGCGCATTAATAATATCCATCTTTACATCCCATCCATTATCACAGTTTAGATAAATAACCTGTTACCGTATTATACAACTCTTTTAGCCTAACCTCAGCTGAAACATTATCACTTGCAGGAGGATGTTGCACTTCAAGCATATATGCATTCTCAAAAACACCTCTTTGCAAAGCATTAAATACATTTTCCCATTTAATATCACCGGCATTCAATGTCAAATGACGATCACGTCCAGTACCTGAATTATCTGATAAATGAGTAGTCACAATCAAACCCTTGAACCCATCCACCCATTCCTCAACACTTTTACCCTGCCACAACCATAAATGTGACGTATCAACACATACTTTTACATATTTATTCTTTACTGCAGAAATAATCTCTTGATAATTATGAATATTACCAGCAAGATTATCGGGTAATAACGTTTCAAACGCCAGTGTTACATTGCACTTATCGCAGACATTGTAGAGAATATCTACCGACTTAATTATTTGCTTAACCCTCGCGGCTTTTTTTTCAGGATCATATAGTTCACTAGCATCCTTTGAAGTCCAGTTTGACGGATGCACTACCATCACTTTACCGCCAAAACCTGACAAAACATTTATTGCGTACTCAAACTCAGACATTGTAGCACGGTGTTGAGTTTCATCTAACGCAGAAAAATCGTTATTTCCAAAGAACGGCGAATGCATAGTTTCAACTTCTACGCCATACGTTTTTAGGCTTACCTCCAACTCCTTGATTTGCTCCTGCTTATGATAATCAAAATGCCTGTCCGGTGTGTTCGCCCATATTTCTATTTTTTTAAACCCAGCCTCAGCTATCACTCCGATACGTTCTGACAGTTTACTTCCTGCGTAGTAATACGTTGACAATCCAGGAGTATTTATTTGTTTATTCATACAACAACTCCATAATTCAATAATTCCGGTGCAAGTATTACATTATCAATATAATGTATGGTATTAATCCCTATTTTTTTTGCGGTCATGATAAACTCTTTACAATCATCTATGTATACCACATCTTCCGGCCGGCAGTTAATGTCTTTAAGAACAAACTCATAAATCCGGGGATCAGGTTTTACGCGTTTTAATCCGAATGATGTATAACACTTATCCAGCTTTTGCAGGATAGGATAGTTAGCCATAAAATATTCATAATGTAGTGCATCCGTGTTAGATAATAGGTAGAGTTTAATTCTTCCGGACAATTTATTAATTACACTTTCCGCATCAGTATTCAGCCAAAATATATTACCCCATATCTGCTTGAATTCATTTAACGATATCTTTAACCCGAACTTTATACTAATCTTGTTATAAAACTCTTCCGGTTCAATCTTTCCAGTATCAAATTCATTCTTTAACCCTGCCTCAAATATATATTTTCCGTACTCTTCAGAAGTATGACCGGTAAGAGCTGCAAACTGTGAGAGGCTTTTTTGATGGTCAAAATACAATATTACATTACCTAAATCAAAGATAACAGCTTTTATACTATTCATCACTTCATTCCTACCGAACGGTCGATTATCAGTGTCCATGCATATTCTTTATTATACTTACCGTCTACTGCGTATTGATAATCATATTTCCCGGGTGATAATTTCAGTTCCGTCTCCCACGCACCTGATTTATTTTTAGTGAACTTACTTTTGCCTATCTGCCAATTATTGAAAGAACCAACTAAATCCACGCGTTTTGCGTTGGGATAATTGCACATAAACCGCACATGCTGCGCGGCAATCTGAGGCGGCAACGCTCCTACTGGCAGTTCACTATTCTCGGGAGGTATCTCAATACTAACCTCAGCGCTTTTCTGAACTTCATTTTCCTGGATAGCAGTATCTTTCTGTTGAATCTCAGTGGCTGTTTCCTTGATAGCGTTTACTGTAACCACTTTTAGTTTACCATCTTCTAACTTGCTAACCTCAAGATCCACCGGCGGTTCAGGATCTTTTTTTCCATCGACAATAAACTGATAACTATACTTACCTTCAGTTAATATCTGATATCCCACCCACACACCATTTTTACCTTTTTTCAATTGTTTACGCATAGGATCCCAGCTGTTAAAACTGCCGACGAGACTTACACTTGATGCTTTTAGGTCGGTATAAACAAACTTAACACCAAAATTTGGGACAAAGAACGGCTTTTGATGCTGCGCATTCAAAGTACCGGTAAGAACCATTATAAATATGAATAATTTTAGTACAACTGATATCCTTGACTTCATTTACTTTTTTGTTCTAACACCCCAGCAACATATGACACAATTTTTTGCGCAAGCGCGTACTTATCAATATTTACAACGCGTTCCTTTTTACCAGTTGACGTTATTATTACCACGCTTGTGTCATTGGAACCAATCACTTCCGCGGTATTCGCAACTATTAAATCCAAATTTTTTTTCTTTAACTTCTGCACCGAATTATTAACAAGATCTTCAGTTTCGAGCGAGAATCCCACTACGACCTTATCAGCCTTATTGGCTGCGAGTTCAAACAATATATCCCTATTCGGTACGAGCATTAGCTGTAACCCGTCTTTTCCGGATTTAATCTTTGACCTCACAACTTTATCTGCACGGTAATCAGACACTGCAGCCACAGAAATAAATACGTCTGCTTCAGTAAAATATTTGTTACAGGCATCATACATTTGTTCCGCAGAATCTACGGTAACAACCTTATCCACCGGCGGAGTGGACTCCACAGTCGCGCCTTTCACGAAAACAACGTTAGCACCGGCATATTTCATTGCCACTGCCAGAGCAGTACCCATCTTCCCGGTTGATGCGTTTGTTATATACCGCACAGGATCTATATATTCGCGTGTTGCACCTGCCGTGATTAGCACAGTCTTCCCATACAATATTTTATTGTCATACTCACGTGTAAGAGTATCAACTACAGCACTTACAATATTATCAATTTCCGCAAGATGGCCAATACCTGTATACCCTGAAGCAAGCATGCCTTTCACAGGATTTACAAAAATAACATTTCTTGATTTAAGCTCAGTAATATTTCTTTGGGTAATGATATTATTATACATCCCGTCATTCATAGCAGGCGCTATAATAACCGGCACCTTTGCCGCCAGTACAGTACAAGTCAACAAATTATCCGACACACCAACCGCAAGTTTATTAATAGTATTCGCAGTACAAGGAGCTATGACAACAACATCAGCACTTTTTGCGAGTGCCACATGCCCAGCTTCCCAGTTATCCGCATCAAACATTTCAAGAAAAGCTTTTTCCCCGGTTAAAGATTGAAACATCAACGGCGTGACAAACTTCCCGGCAGAAGGCGTGAGCACACACCTTATCTTCAACCCAAGCTTCATCAACCTCCGTGCGAGTTCCGCAGCCTTATAAGCAGCGATACTCCCTGTTATACCAAGAACAACTGTTTTACCTTTAACACTCTTTATCACTTCTTTTTCTTCTCAGTTTTAGATTTTGCCTTACCCTTTTTTCCATCCTTCTTACCGCTTACTTCTTTTTTCTCTTCTTTCTCAGTTTTCTTAACATCTTTAACCGCAAGTAATTCCTGTGCAGCAGTCATAGCAGCGGAAACAACTTCTTCAGTTTGTGCCTTCAATAACTTCTGAATATCTTCACGTGAAACCTTTTTTGAAAGAACGTCAGTCATTGCCTGGGTAATAAAATCACGTACATCCTTGCGGTTACCTGCAGCATCTTCTTTGCGTTTAAGCTCTTTGCTCCAATACGCTGCCAACTGCACAAGTTCATACCTGTTAATATCCGTCTTTGACAATAAATCTTCTAAAACCAATTCTTCTTTTGTTGCCATACTTTTGTAATTTCCCCTTTTTATTAATCTAAACTATTTACCAATCAACTTTTTTATTATCTCAACCTGCCTTTGAACCTTCAACCTTTCCGCCGAAATAATAGAACCGATTTCTTTCACTGCATCTTCTAATTCATCATTTTCTACTGCGTATCCGTATTTTCTGACAAACTTAAATTCCCATTTTGCTTTATTTACACGTTTTCGTATAATATTCTCACTATCCTGCTTCCTTGCTTTTAAACGTTTACGCAAAGTTGATAGCGACGGCGGTAATACAAATATTAATACCGAATTACTAAAATTCCTGCTAATCGCCATCCCGCCTTGCACATCAATATCAAGGATGACATCCGTCCCGCTTTTTATAGTGTCAATAATAAACTTTTTTGGTGTACCATAATAATGTTCGTGTACTCTTGCCCACTCAATAAAGTCTGATTTCCTGACTTTTTGTTCAAATTCGGTTTCACTAACAAAAAAATATTCTTTTCCATTAACTTCACCTTGTCTTGACGGCCGTGTTGTGCATGAGATTGAATAGACAATGTTATCAGTTACTTCAAGCACTTTACTGCATAACGTTGACTTACCCACACCGGATGGGCCGGAGATCACAAATAGTGTTCCTGACTTTTTGTACATAAACATTTATTATATAATTAAATATATAAACCTGTCAAAAGATTACTACTAGAAGGGTAAACACTGAGACACTCAAAGCAATGATACTTGTCCACGGCGACAACATCAGTGCTTCAATAAAACCATTATTTGGGCTTTCAGCATTGTTCCCTATACTTTTTTTTGTACCCATTTTTGTTTTATTCACACTAGTTTGCTGTTCCACCTGTTCCCGTGTCAACAACAATGATTTTGTAACGTTCTCGAGTTCATTCTTAACTTGTTTCAACTCTTCATTCAATTCGCCAATTTGTTCCTGCTGCTGGACAAGAATAACAGTTTCACCTTTTTGATAATCCGTGCCCGCAGGTATCAAAGATTCAGCCTTGATTAATCGCATATCAAACTGGCGGTCATACTTAGAAAGCTCTAGCACAACATCCTCAAGCCTT
>JBBAAG010000058.1 GCA_041658405.1 Elusimicrobiota bacterium | reverse complement strand
GGCAGGATACTGGTTATGGATGATGAAGAATCTATATTAGCAATAGCAGAGAAAATGCTTGCCAAACTTGGATACGATGTTGTTACTGCCAGGAATGGAGAACAAGCAGTTGAGATATATAAACAGGAGATGCAGTCAGATAAAAAAATCGATGCGGTGATACTGGACTTAACAATAGTCGGCGGGATGAGCGGGAAAGATACTATAGGACAACTGCTAAAAATAGACACGAATGTCAAAGCTATCGTATCAAGCGGGTATTCAACCGACATAGTTGTATCGGAATATGATAAGTACGGGTTTAAAGGTATACTGCCCAAACCATATGAACTGGCTGCGATGTCTCACGTGTTAAACAAATTATCATTACCATGACGGAATATTCTCGTTATTTTTTAAGTCAAGTAATGAATAATTATTGAAACTTTTTTAAGGTATCGATTGTATAACTGTATGAGAACGGATAAAAAGGATAAATGAGGTAAAGAACAATGAGTTGTAAAAAAGCAGTTGAAATTATTAACAAAAAGATGGATTACGACCGGGTAAGTACGGCTGACCTCGAGTTTTTATCTGAACACACACAAAAATGCAGAGTGTGTAAAGAAAAATACGAATTTTATGCAAAATTAGATAATTTGAACGAATATGCTGGAAAAATAGCAGTACCGGAAACTTTTACTTCCAAAGTGTTAGTAAAGACAAGGAATGTTACGGATTCAAGTGAATATGAAATTAAACACAGTATATTCGATAGCTTACGTCTTGCACGTATAAACATACTTTCATTAACAGCGGCTATTATAATGATCGCAACAATCCCTGTAGCAATCTATCATTTCACAGTAGCCCAACCAACAGCGCAGCAGGTATGGTTGAAGTTCGACCTTCCTGCCCCGGAAAATGCATCAACTGTATCTTTGGTTGGCGATTTCAATAACTGGGATGAAAAATCCGGGCAAATGATACGCAGTAATGGTAATTGGACGATTATAGTACCGTTACAACCCAAATGTTATAAGTATATGTTTGTTATTGATGGGAAAAAGTATATGTCCGATCCAAAATCAAAAAATGTTATTGAAGATAATGACGGGAGAAAGAAATCAGTAATAGATCTTAGTAAAAGTATATGAGTATACATATAATGATTAGGAAAAAGGAGGTGAATTTATCAGTAGTTAGGTCTCAAGTGAGTAAAAGTAAAATCAAGAGTTCGAAAAACAAAAACATAGGAGGATTAGTTAAATGAAGAAAGTATTGATGATAGGATTAGTGTTAGTATTCAGCACAGCGCTTGCATTCGCAGCAACAGGCTCAGGAACCGGCACGGGTACACAGTCTGGTACGGCAACTCAATCTGGAACAGTAACACAGACTCAGTCTGGTACGGGTACGGGAACTCAATCCGGCACAGCAACACAGACCCAGGCGCAAGACGGTACAGCAACGCAGACACAAACCCAGGCGCAGGATGGAACCGCGACACAGACGCAGACTCAGGCGCAAGACGGTTCTGGCAGCGGCAGTGGTACGCAAACACAGACCCAGGCCGGTGGCAGCTATTCAAAAACAGCAATGTCTTCAGTAGATATGCAGAAGATGTCAGAAACCTGCACAAAAGCTGGTTTAACAAATGAAGAATGCCAAAAAGTTATGCAGTCTGCGGATAAAGCAACAGCAGCTGGTACGTCTCCTCGCGAGATTCGTCAGATGACGAAAGAGATGCTGCAGAGCAAACTCGGTGCGGAAGCAGTTGCCGCATCAATCGATGCAGTTGCTAAAGCAGTTGCAGAAGGCGTTCCTGCGAAGGAAGCCAAAGTTGCAGTAGCGTTAGCCGCGAAGAAATGCGCGAAAGAAGGAATTACGGGTGAAGGATTGAAAAACGCAATCCAGGCAGCAGTAGCTGAAAGAAAATCAGTCCGTACTTCCAGCTCATCCGGTGACGGCGCAGTAAAGACGCAGACCACAGCGAAAGAAAAAGTTAAAGAAGCTATTAAAGAACAAGCCGGTGATGCGACACAGACGCAGTCCGGGACAGCGACGCAAGAAAAGCAGATGAAGCCACGCAGATAACTTTTGCGGTATAAAGTTGTACCTCAACAGCAAAAGATAGCGGTAGCCTCTGAGTTCTAAAAACTCAGAGGCGCCGTTGTTTGTTTATTGTTTTAATATTTATAGGAATATAATGTCTCGTTGTAATGTACTAATTTCTTGTGTTTTAACGTTACTTTTTTCCGCTCCTTCCTTTGCTGGATGGACTGTTCAGTCTGTTGATACTGACGGCAAAGCTGGGATGTACACATCACTTGCGTTGGATACCAATAATTACCCTGCAATAAGCTATTATGCCGGCGCATTTGTCGGAGAGTATTGTTCAGTTTCAGCAGACACGAATAACATTCCTCATATATGTTACTACGATTGGGCGCAGGGTGATCTTAAATACGCAACAAAATACGGGGGTATATGGGAGATTACAGCAATCGATACTATTGGCGATGTTGGTGAGCATTCGAGTATAGCACTTGACTCACAAAACAGGCCGCATATAGCATATTACGACTGGACTAACGACGATTTAAAATACGCTAAGTGGAATGGTTCTGCATGGGAAATTCAAACCGTTGATTCTACTGGCGATATCGGAGAACATACAGCAATTACGGTAGACAGTTTGGGCAATCCTCATATATCGTACTATAGCTGGACCGGCAGTTATTTAAAGTATGCAAAATGGAATGGTGCTTCATGGGAAATCTCAGTAGTAGATAATGCTGATACCGTAGGTGAATATACTTCAATAAAGGTTGATACAAATAATATTCCGCATATCAGTTATTATGATTCGGGTGGTGCAGACTTAAAATACGCGAAGTGGACTGGTGTGAAATGGTCGACTTCGGCAGTTGATACATTGGGTGCTGTAGGTCAATTTACGTCAATGGCATTAGATTCTTCGAATAATCCGGGAATAGCATACTTTGATTGGTCTGCCGGAGGGTTAAAATACGCTAAGTGGACCGGTTCTGTATGGAACATTTCTACAGTCGATAGCGGGACTGACTTTGTTGGGGAACATGGTTCTTTAGTATATATCAACAATCTGCCAAATATAAGTTATTACGATTGGACAAACCATGATTTAAAATACGCTAAGTGGACCGGTTCTGTATGGGAAAAACAGGTTATAGATTCTGCAGGTGATGTGGGAACATATTCATCTCTTGCTCGCGGTATAAATAATAATTTACATTTAGCATACTTTGATTCCAGTAATTTCGATCTTAAATATGCGAAGTATAATGGTTCATCATGGGAAATTGAAACAGTGGAAGGACAACCTAACTGTTTAAAACTTGCCCGTTGGACCGGCACGAGCTGGAGCATTCAAACGATTGATAATCTAAGCGATGCGGGGCAGTATAATAGTTTAGTAATAGATTCAGGTAATAACCCAAAAATTAGTTATTACGACTGGACAAGTTCAGATCTAAAATATGCAAGTTACTCAACCTCTACCGGATGGGATATAGATGTAATAGATGCAGCAGAAGATGTAGGACAGTATACCAGTTTGGCCTTAGACTCCAGCGGCCATCCGCAGGTAAGTTATTACGATTCTAGTAATGCTCGGTTGAAGTATGCTGAATGGAACGGTAGTTCATGGTCGTATTCTGTAGTAGACAGCAGCGGGCAGGTAGGGATGTATAATTCAGTAAAAATTAATAGTCAAAACATACCTTGTGTGAGTTACTATGACTGGATATATGGCAATCTCAGGTATTCAAAATGGACAGGTACTACATGGTATTACGAGATTGTTGATAGCAGCGGTGATGTCGGGTTATACACGTCTCTGCAGTTAGATAATGACGGCCATCCGCGGGTAAGTTACTACGACTGGACAAACGGAGATCTAAAGTACGCGGAATACACTACATCCGGGTGGGTAGTGCAGACAGTTGATTCTATAGATGATGTTGGGTGGCATACGTCTTTAGACTTAGATTCCAACGGGTACCCGCATATTGCGTATTACGATTGGACGAACAACGATTTGAAGTATGCATACTGGACCGGGACAAGTTGGAGTATTCAAAGAATTGATGCAGCGGGCGATGTAGGCGAGTATTGTAAGTTAGTTTTGGATTCTAATAACAACGCGTATATAAGTTATCTTGATTGGACAACATCTGTACTTAAGTTAGCCAAATATATGCCAGATTCAACTGTTTACTATATTAAAGGATATGTTAGGGATTCAAGCGGATTTGGTATTTCAAACGCGACGGTAACGCTGTCAGGGAATCAAATATATAAGTCCTTTACTGATAATGAAGGATATTATGAATTTACTGCGATACCATCAGGGGATTGGACCATCACCCCGGTAAAGTCTGGGTGGAGTTTTAATCCAATGACATACGTTTATCGTCCATTATCAACATCTTTTGATGACCAAACATTCGTGGGTTCCTATACTGGTAGTGAGACTCGCTACTATATTAAAGGATATGTCCGGGACAGTAATAGCGTCCCTGTGGATGGATTTACTATTGCACTTACCGGTAAAACTACCGGATATTGTATAACAAATACCAGTGGGTACTACGAATTTTTGTCACTTTCGTCCGGTAGTTATATTATTACCCCTACAAAATACGGGTGGTCTGTAACACCAGGCAGCCGCAGTGTTGCATCGTTAACCGCTAATCTATCTGATCAAAATTATACCGCGCTGCAAATACAACTGTCGGTTCAGGGATATGTCCTGACCTCATCGAGTACAGGAATTTCACAAACAACGGTAACAATTACCGGGGATAAATATCAGGTGTATCTCACTACGTCGAGCGGGTATTATTATTTTTCTAATCTTGCTTACGGAAATTATGGCGTTGCTGCGTATAAAACTGGCTGGAATTTTAATCCGATAAACTATGCTTATCAAGAAATGGAAACAAACCAAACTACACAAAATTTTGTTGGGGCGTCTGTCTCAACATCCTCAACGGTTTGTTATATTAAAGGGTATATCCGTAATGTTACTGGCGAAGGCGTTTCAAATTTTACCGTATCACTAAGCGGTAAAACATCAGGTAAATATATCACCGGTACGGATGGGTACTACGAGTTTTTAAATTTATCAACCGGGACATATACAATTACTCCTAACCGAACAGGCTGGGTAGCTTCACCGGTGAATAAAACATTAAATCTCACATCCAGTCAGGGAAACCAGAACTTTGCGGTGTCTTCAGTGTTTTTTATCAAAGGATACGTTCGAAAAACCACAGGATACGGTATTAACGGTACGACAGTAACCTTATCCGGGACAAAATCTGCAAGTTATGTTACTAACTCAAGTGGGTACTACGAGTTTATAAACCTATCTACCAGCAATTATATTGTCACTCCTATCCGTCAAGGGTATATGTTTAATCCGTTTAACAAGCTGTTTTATCCATTAACCACTCAACCGGATACTATTAATTTTGTTGGTACTTTTGTTACAGGATCTCTTTATTATATAAAAGGATATCTACGTGACGGGAATAATACTGGAATAGCAAATATTACTGTATCAATTTCCGGGATAATATCGGGTAGTTGTATGACTAATATATCCGGGTATTACGAGTTCCTGAATTTATCTACAAGTACATACACAATTACCCCTATGAAAACAGGATT
Source organism: Elusimicrobiota bacterium (assembly GCA_041658405.1). NCBI lineage: Bacteria > Pseudomonadati > Elusimicrobiota > Elusimicrobiota bacterium. The sequence continues at coordinate 14,655 of JBBAAG010000058.1, read as the reverse complement.
AGTGTTTTCACCGTCTACTAAAACAATAAACCTGTTGTCAAATCAGGATAATCAAAACTTTAGTGTGGTAACGAAAACGTATAGTATCAATGGGTACGTTCGGGCATCAACAGGGAATGCTATTGAAAAAGCTACAGTTACATTATCAGGGGATAAATATCTTGTAGTAATTACAACAGGAAGCGGGTATTATCAATTCATATCTCTTAATTCAGGTAATTATGTTGTATCAGTGAAAAAAGAAAAATGGGTATTTTCTCCTCCGACAAACAGTTACAATCCGTTGGATGTTGATAAACAAAATCAAAATTTTGTGGCATCAGGGATGAAATATTACATTAAAGGATACCTCCGCGATTTTAATCATAACGGAATATCCGGTGTACAAGTGTTGCTAACCGGTATCAGTACCGGTAGTTATACCACAGATTCTACGGGGTACTACCAGTTTTTATCATTATCCGTTGGGGAATACACGGTTTCACCAGTAAAGAACGGGAGCAGTTTTAGTCCTTATAACAAACAAATTATACTTGATTCCAACCGGGATGAACAAAATTTTACCGGTTATTCCGGAGTTAATATGTACAAGATATCAGGAAAAGTAGTAGACAGTGCCGGTATGCCATTGGCGGGTATAAAGCTGTCACTGTCAATAGACAACTCAGGGATAATTGTTACAGACAGTGCAGGCAAGTATTACCTAAGCAATTTATTGCCCGGTGATTATAAACTAATACCCGAGAAAGAGGGTTACTCTTTTTCTCCTAAATACAACAAATTGTATTTAAGCAGTAATATTGAACTTGACGATTTTATATCTGTTCTAGGGACATTAGAAGGTAAGTCTCTAGGGTTAAAGCCGGTAAATAATTTGTTCAATCCGTCCACAGGACAAAAAGTTGCTGTTTGGTATAATACCACTGAGTCAAATGAAGTTGTGATTAAAGTGTTTACATTGGATGGTATACTTGTGAAAACATTAAGAAACGAAACACAGCTTGCCGGGCAGTATGCCGTAAGCTGGGATGGGGAAGATGATACTGGCACAATGGTTCCTTCCGGTGTATATCTCGTACAGATTCGTGCTGGTAGTTATAAAGATGTGAAGAAGATTGTTGTTATAAAATAGGAAATTGTTTTATGATGCGCTACAATAAATTGGTAATAGCTGCTGCGATATCGGTACTCTCTTGGTCTATGGTATATTCATCAAATTCTATATCTTCGGCAGTATCTTTACGCAATAATCTTGCGCCTCGTGCTGCCGCGATGGGTGACGCGTATGTTGCAGTAACGGGTTCGGGGGAAAGTATATTTTATAATCCAGCTGGAACGTACGGCGCTCTCGGAACAGAAATAAAGCTTGGAGGATACAAATCTTTAGTAGATACGTATTATACCGGCACGTACGGAAACATTCGGGTAAGCCCTTTAACTTCAGTATGGCTGGCTTACTACATTCTGAACGGCGGTATGGCAGAAATTAACTATATCGATGGGAGGAGTAAAATAGTTAATGCCTTAGATGAACGTGTTTTTCAGGCGAATTACGCGATAAAAATGGATAAAGTATTGTTAGGCACTAATGTAAAATACATGAAAAGTATGATTGCGGAACAATATGAAGCCGATGTATATTCTGCTGACGCAGGGTTTATATGGCAATTAGTTGAGAATAATAAAAATAAGATATGTCTCGGATTTTCGTTAAATGGTATTGGCAACAAAATAAAGTATATAAGTGTAGAAGATGATGTGCCATTAACTCTGCGTTTTGGAGCCTGTTACCAACTTTTGAGAGAAGAAGGGAAAGATGTTACAATAACCGCGGATGTTGTAAAAACAGGCACTGCGCAGGCACGTGAAAACTTGGGGGTTGAATATATTGTTAACCACAATCTTGTGTTGAGAAGCGGGTACAAAATCGGGTACGATTCCGATTCTGTTACATTCGGCTTGGGAGTTTTACTGGGCAAGATTAGAATAGATTATGCGGTGGCAATGATGGGTAGTTTTGATTATACACATAAAATCGGATTAACATATATTTTACGTTCAACAGGAAAACAACAGGCCGCAATCGTATCACCAAAACCAGCCGGACAATGATGATGTGATAATATTATTTGAGTATCCCGCTACCGGGTTGTTCGAAGATAGAGTTTCATAATCATACCGAAGATTCAACCGCAACTTGCCAAGATCGCCAAAATCGGTAATTATGTAACCAAATGACATTGAAAGAGTTGAGACAGTGTCTCGTTGTATGTCCGTTGAATAGAGATTGTCAGAATTTAGGTAATGCCGCTGTCTATAGTTTACGGATTGGATATCGCCGGTAATATTGAAAATAAAGGGGTGTAACGTATATATCCCGTACCCGATCCCGAATTTATGCGCAGAATAACTGTTGTAATCAGAAATAATAAATTCGTCATCCGTATAATAAGTTTTGTCTGTTCCATAATGGAGATAGTCCCCGTTCGAGATTAAACTGTCGTAATTGTATTTAATACTTACCTGCCCAAATAAAATGATTGTAGTATAGTACAACGTGCCACCAATGTTTTCATCAGTCCTGGTGAGTGAAGACGTTGTACCGTCTGAGGTTTGGTATAGATGATATTCCAGGAATGGTTTATGGTATGAATATGCATACAATTTCATGCTGTTGAACAAGGATAAGTCATAGCCAAGAGACATAAAGTAACCGGTCATAAGGTTGTCCAAATTGTACAGCGGGTAATCCGTTTGTTGATAAATATACGATAATGAAAGCGTGAGTTCGTCAGTAAAATACGCTTTTATTTCAGGAGACAAGTATACTCCTGTAAAATCATAAGTAGTTCGTTCGGGCTGAAGAAAGTAGTCGTATGTACCGGTGAAATTAAATTCAATAGTATCGTTGAACAACGAAGAAAACACTTCCTCGGAAATAGATTGCATTGAATATTTTGCTGAGGTGTAATTACCATACATCCTATTGTCTAAACGGTACGATGTATTGCAATAAAATTTAGGGGAAAATACTGTTTTTGCTCCAAGTATTACCGCCAGGTTTGATAGCGTATCTGAAAATGCTGTTGATGTGCGGTAAAGGTTATCTGTATTACCGGCGGTGATATCAAAATTTGACCATCCCCGGACAGAAATTCCTTCAGTGTATGGGCAAACGGTGAACATCAAAATTGTAGCGAAAATGAATCTTATATGTTTCATAAAGTATATTTTAGAAAATATTATGGTGAAATAGTAACTTATGTTTTCACTAACTCTATCATACCCGCAGCGGCCATACGCTCGTCTTTTATTATTACAGCACCGGTAATACCGGGAATGTTTACGGCATACTCAGCTGCTTTCTCCACATCGTCAACGTTTTTTACGTGATTACCCGCAGAGGTGGCTACAGCATCAGCAAGCGTTGTGGATTCTGAAATTATTACCACAGCATCTGCTGTACCAAAACTTAACGAATGTCCTACAGTACCCGATGATGTGCATACACCAATCCCTTTTGGGTACGGGGGTAGGCGTATACCCAGTTTTCCACTGAATTTATTATTCTCTCCCGCATATATCCCGGCAATACGTTCTTTTGTACTTGCAATAAAAATATCACCGCCGTTTTCTATGATAAGCTCAGTAGATTGCGGAAGCAGTTTTTTCCCAACGAACTCCGCAACCGCACCGGCAACTGTTGCCATCGGGCCGACACCCGCTGTGGCGGACTGTTTTATCATTTCCTGAACAATAGCAGTTTCTTCCGGTACATCGCGTGTTGTTATTGGCACAAGGCTTGTCTGAAACTCCGGGCGTAGAGCGATATACCGTTCAATTTCATGCCGGTACTTTTTTACCAATACAACAGCGTCATTCACAAGGTTAACTTCCGCACGAAACCATAGTTCAGTCTCACGCACTTTAACTTCAAACGTTTTCAATACCCTGTCTTTTGTCCATTCATGATAAAACCTGGGAACATATTCGCTTGTTTTCATAATCCATACACACGCTTTCTTGTCTTATTAATGTAGTATAGTAAACCATGGTTTTGCATGTAAACAATTTAAATTACCATATTGACATATAAACCACTTTTTGTATTATATACAAAACATATTAAGTTTCATAGAGGTTAAACAAAGAGGGAAAAGGGAGGAAAAGCAGATGAAAAGGTTTATCGCAGTGTTGTTAACCGTTGTATTGATGTCGTCAGCGTCCGCGGTGTTTGCTACACAAAGCCGTATGGAAGGTATGGGATTAAGTAATTGGATGGCGGAAGATGATTACAATATATGGGATAACCCCGCGAGATTGGTGCAGTATCCGGGATTAGTTTGGGGCGAGCTCGGGATACCAACAGCGCCGATGTCGTATACACAGTGGGCAGGGGTTAGCAGTAAGAAAATGCCTATCGGCACAATCGCAGCATTTGTCGGGCGGCCGTATTCCGGATCAATCACCTCGATGTATTCAGCAGTGTCCGGTATGGACTTAACAGCAGTCCCTGTGGCGATAAATTCGGCGAACGTTACCGGTGCGGCGTTAACCTGCGCGATGTCTACGGTATTAACACCCTTCAATCATCTCGACCTTTTCTGGAGTATATCACCGCAGTTAGCGGTATGGGTGAATATGGCGGATCATTATGATACACTCTCACATACTTATACTTCCACAACCCGTGCGAATGGTGACGGTACAGCGAAGTCTGACCGCGGTACTGCAGAATATAATTTCGGTGTAGGTACGATGCTGGAAAAACTTGGGCCGATTGAAAGTTTGGATGTCGCCGTAAAAATTGGATTACCGTTTGTAACAAACATATATTCCGAAAGATGGTATGTTGCCGCGCAAAACCGTGAAGGTTCAGACGACCGTGAGTTCAAAAGTAACGGCGCGTTCACGTTTGACTTTTATGCGCGCTGGTTCCTGCGGATAATGCAAACCAGTAAATTAATGATGTTCAGTAATGTTTCTATGAACGGATTAGGCAGTCTTTATACTGATAAACGCGATGCTAATGCGGATGGTACGCTTGATGTTAACACAAAACAAACACGTAACCTGGGAGTTTACGGGTTCAACTTCGGTGCGGGTGATGTTATGCCGCTGGGTGACCGCACAACATTGTACGCAGCGTTGAGTTTAAAAATATCGCAGTCATCGTATTCAGGGAAGACCGAAAATTTGATTAATACCACCACTACGGAAGAATATGCTGCAAGTACGTTTGGTTTAGGTGTTCCGCTTAACTTCGCGATTGAACATAAGGTTTCAAAGGTGTTCACCTTACGCGGCGGGCTAGAACAGTTATTATGGAAAAACGGCGTGCTTGATGTAAACGACAACGACTGGGCGGCAAACGCAGTTGTTTCAAATGCGAAGTATCAAACAGTAACCACGGGTATCGGGAATATTACATTCAATTTTGGCGCAACAGCGAATATCAGCAATTCACTGGTTATCGACGCTGTGTTGAACCAGGACGTATTCTTCAGTGGTACGTATATCGTCAGCGGGCGCACAAATTATCCGTTGTCACGGATTACATTAACGTATAAATTTAAATAAGATTTAGGGATTGTTAAGGATATTAAGAGGTTATTGGAAATACAAAAATATGTCAGTAAAAAAGATTAATAAACAGTATAACGTAGGAGTGGTAGGCGCTACCGGGGCAGTGGGGCAGGAAATGGTGAGCTTGCTTGAGAAACGCAAGTTTCCTGTGAAAAACCTGCGGTTATTCGCATCGGAACGTTCTGCCGGGAAAAAGGTTAAGTTTGCAGGAGTTGAGGTCGCGGTTGAAGAGTTAGCTAAGTACAAACCTTCCGCCGCAGATCTTGACGTCGCATTATTTTCTGCAGGCGCTGCGATTTCCAAGGAGTACGCTCCAAAGTTCGCGGATGCCGGGATTTATGTGATTGATAACTCCAGTGCGTGGCGTATGGATCCCGGGGTACCGCTTGTGGTACCTGAGATTAATTCGCATGAATTGTCGTCAGACCGCAAACTTATAGCTAACCCGAATTGTTCGACGATACAGATGGTGGTTGTACTTAATCCGTTGCATAAAGCTGCAAAAATTAAACGCATCGTTGTTGCAACGTACCAAGCGGTTTCCGGTGCGGGCGCATGGGCGATTGAAGATTTGAAGATGCAAACCAAAGCGTATGTTGAAAATAAACCGATACCTAAAGGCAAAAAAATGGCACACCAGATTGCATTCAATCTTATTCCTCAGATCGACGTGTTTATGGATAACGGGTATACCAAAGAAGAGATGAAGATGGTGAATGAAACACAGAAAATTATGGGTGACAACGATATCAAAGTTTCTGCAACGTGTATAAGAGTTCCGGTGTTCAGGTCGCATTCTGAAGCTGTGTGGATTGAAACTCAAAAACGGTTAACTATCACGATGGTGCGTGATATATTATCAAATTCCGAAGGTGTAGTCCTGTTGGATGATCCCGCGGCAGGAAAGTATCCTATGCCGCTTGATGCGGAATGTAAAGATGTAACCTATGTCGGGCGTATAAGGGAAGATATTTCAGTACCTAACGGCCTGGCGATGTGGATCGTAAGCGACAACCTGTGGAAAGGCGCTGCACTTAACGCTGTACAAATCGCGGAACAGTTGATGAAACTGCAGTTATTGTAATATAACCGTAATGCCGGGTGAATTTGTGCATGCAACTGAAAAAGTTGAAAATATAAAGTTAGTGCTTGAGTACGACGGTGCGGGATTTTCCGGCTGGCAGAAACTTACTTCCGGGGGGAAAACGTATAAACGTACCGTCCAGGAAGTAGTAGAAAATGCATTAACACAAATCCTTGATACAGAGATCATCCTTACAGGCGCGTCACGTACAGACAGCGGTGTTCATGCGCGCGGGCAGGCCGCGAATTTCCGTGTTGATTCCCCGAAACTTTCTGTGGTGACAATTTTAAAAGCGTTGAACAACATATTGCCTCGTGATATTAGCATACGTTCTGTGACAAAAGTACCCTACGAGTTTAATGCGCGCAGGGATGCGAAGTGTAAAACATACAAATATTTTTGGCATAACAACGGTATCCGTCCTGCGCTTGGACGGCAGTACTGTTGGCATTACGTGTCAGAAATTAACTTAGGGGTTATACAGTCAGAATGCAGGAAGTTTATTGGGAAAAAAGATTTCCGGCAGTACGCGTACCGTATTAGTGACAAAAAAAATACGGTATGTGCGTTAACTGAAGTCAGTGCGCGTAAGATAAAAGGCGGGTTTATAGTGTTTACGATAACAGGAGACAGGTTTCTTCATAAGATGGTCCGCTGGATTGTCGGGTATCTTATCCAACGCGGGCAGGGGAAGATAAATCCTGTCCCCTGGGTTGTACCCCCGCAGGGATTATGCCTCGAAAAAATATTTTATTAACAAATAACTTTAATCATTGACACAAAAACCGGGATATAGTAAAATAATCGAACGTTTGTTATTTACTTATGTAATTTAGTATATAAACAACAAAAGTTTTAAGAAAAGAGAAAGGCTGTTTGTAAAGTTTTCGGTAAAAAGGTGTAACTATGAAAAAAACGTTTATGATCAAAGAGAAAGATATCAAGCGCGTATGGTATACGATCGACGCTACGGATCAGCCCCTGGGGCGGTTGTCAACAAAAGCAGCAACGATATTGATGGGTAAAAATGCTGTATCGTATACACCGGGGACGGAGTGCGGTAATTTTGTGGTAATTACAAACGCTGCAAAGGTAAAACTTACCGGTATGAAGATAGAACAAAAAGTTTATTGGCGGCATACAGGTTTTCTTGGCGGGGTAAAAGAGGAAGCTTATAAAGATTTGATGAAAACAGACCCCGCAAAAATTGTTGAACTAAGTGTTAGCGGTATGTTACCGAAGAATAAGCTTCGCCCGGTATATCTCCGGAGATTGAAGATCTTCACTGCTGCGCCGGTAGGTATTACGGAAGCCGGTTTAACTAAGGTAACTTTATAATTGTCCTGGTTTGTTATATAGGAGGAAATAAAAACAGATGTCTGATACTCAAACCATAACTACTACTGGCAGGAGAAAAACCGCGATTGCGCGTGTGTGGTTAGTAACGACCGGGGATGGTAAGTTTGTGATTAACAACCTCCCGGTTGATAAGTTTTTTAGGGGTAATACCCGGCAGGTAGATAAGGTGTATGAACCTTTGAAGGTAGTGAACACGCTTAACGCGATGGATGTCAAAGCAACGGTACTTGGAGGCGGGATCAACGGGCAGTCGGAAGCAATCCGTCATGGATTATCCCGAGCATTAGCGAAGATCAGTGATGAATACAAAAAGTTGTTGAAACAACACGGGTTCCTTACCCGCGACCCGAGAATGGTAGAACGCAAAAAGTCCGGGCAGCCAAAAGCGCGGAAAAAATTCCAGTGGACCAAACGTTAATTCTAGAATTTACAGAAAGGTGTTTAATATAATGTATGCAGTAGTAAAAACCGGTGGAAAACAGTACATCGCTACACCGGGCGAAGTTATAAGAATTGAAAAGCTTGACGGTAAAGTCGGGGATGAAGTGGTCTTTACTGACGTGTTAATGTTCAAAGATGGCGAGAAAATGCTGATTGGCCAGCCGTTGGTACAGGACGCAAAAGTTACCGGCAAAATTGTGCAGCAGGATCGCGCGAAAAAGGTTATCTCGTTCAAACGCCGCGCAAAAAAAGGGTATAAACGTAAAATCGGGCATCGCCAGTATTTTACTGATATTAAAGTAGAAAATATTACGGTAGCAGGTTGAGTGTGAGCAGTTAAGTAATTTATTGATTTATCGGAGGCAATAGAATAGTATGGCACGTTCAAGAGGGCAAAGTTCAATCGGTAACCGCGATTCCTGTGGGAAACGGTTAGGAATAAAACGTTTCACCGGGCAGGTGGTGAAGATTGGCACGATAATCGCGCGGCAGCGCGGGACTAAACTTCATCCCGGGAATAATGTCGGGATCGGCAAAGATGACACGTTATTCGCTCTGGTGGACGGCGAAGTTAAATTTGAATGGTTCCGTAAAGGCAAGAAAAAAGTTAGTGTATATCCTGTTGTGCAGCAGGGGAAGTAAATAACAGAAATAATTTTTTGTGGTAAAAGTATGCCGGGGATAATAAAAATTATGCCCGGCATATTTATTTGATAAAATAATAAACGTAATTGCTTAGCCAATATGTTTTAAAGGAATGTATTTATATGTTTACTGATAAAGCGAAACTATACGTCCAGAGCGGGAGCGGGGGGAACGGGTGTGTGTCGTTCCGACGGGAAAAGTTTATCCCGAAAGGCGGCCCGAACGGCGGCAACGGCGGCAACGGCGGGAATGTGTATTTCCGTGCAAACCATAGTATAAAAACATTACGCGATTTTTATTACCGCCCGCATTATAAAGCGGAGAGCGGGAAACAGGGCAGCGGAAATAATAAAACCGGCGAATCCGGTGAGGATTTATATATCGAAGTACCTTGTGGAACCGTAATTTACCGCGATGGCGATGTTGTGGTTGATATGTTTGAACATAACCAAACTGTTCTTATAGCCACGGGCGGGCGCGGTGGGCGCGGGAATACAGCGTTTAAGAGTAATACCAACCGTGTCCCGCGGTTATCTGAAAAAGGCACTCCCGGAGAAAGTGTTACACTTGAACTTGAACTCCGTGTGATCGCGGATATAAGTATCGTAGGATATCCTAATGCCGGAAAGTCTACTTTTATCTCTGTAATAACAGGCGCAAGGCCGAAGATCGCGGATTATCCGTTTACCACACTGGAACCCGTTCTTGGTTCGTGTCAGATTGGCGATACTAACCTCATTTTTGTTGATGTCCCGGGGTTGATAGAAGACGCGCATGCAGGACGCGGGTTAGGGCATGAGTTTCTCAGGCATATCCGGAGGACAAGAGTTATTGTGCATATGGTTGATGTTTGGGGATACGGCACAAAAACCGCAGCAGAAAACTACAAAATTATTATGGATGAACTTGAGAAATACGACCGTGTATTACTCAAGAAACCGATACTTACAGTATTAAACAAAACAGATATTCCCGGTAGTGAGGAAATGATTAAGTCGTTCAAAAAAAGTGTTGGCAGAAAAGTTAAGTTCCACACAATTTCAGCGATAAAAAAAGACGGGCTCACAGCGTTTTTGAAAGAAGTTAAGAAAGCGTATATCGTTGCACCGGAAGAAGTGCCTTTAATGCCGACGGTAAAGTCTGAAGTGTATCATAAACTAATCCCCGGGATTATGGTGGAGTATACCGGCGGAAAGTTTGTGGTGAAAGGCAGTGAGGTGAAGCGTTTAGTTGCAATAACAAATTTTGACCAGCGTCAGTCAGTGAAGCGTTTATTCGAATTACTCACTACCAAAGGTATGGAACGGTTATTCAAGAAAAACGGGATTACACCCGGGGATATTGTTTCAATTGAAGGCCATGAGTATGAATACACAGAGGAAGAAGATAGTAAACACAAAAAGTAAAGTATTTTTTATACAATATATTAAAACAAAAGTAGATGGAGATAATGAAAGATGAAGTACAGGCCTTTTGGGAAAACAGGGTGGAACGTCTCGTCATTAGGATTCGGGTGTATGAGGCTTCCTCATGCCGAAGGGAAACCCAGGATTATAGATGAACCCGAAACTATCCGACAGATACGTTTTGCTGTTGACCACGGAGTTAACTATTTAGATACTGCATATCAGTATTACGAAGGCGGGAGCGAAAAAGTTGTAGGCCTCGCGGTGAAGGACGGTTACCGCGAAAAAGTTAAGATTGCAACAAAAAGCCCGGTGTGGCTTATGGAATCCCCCGGCGATTTTGATAAGTATTTAGACATATCTCTTCAACGCCTGCAGGTGGATCACATAGATTTTTATCTTCTTCACGGGTTAAGAAAAACGTTTTGGGAAAATGTTGTTAAACACGACCTCATAAAACAAGCGGAGAACGCAAAACGCGCAGGGAAAGTGGGTTATGTAGGATTTTCGTTTCATGACAACTACAGTCTTTTTGAAGAAATTATTAATGCTTATGATAAATGGGATTTCTGTCAGATACAGTACAATTATATAAATGTTAACTACCAAGCCGGGCTTAAAGGATTGAAGTATGCTTCAGGGAAAGGGTTGCCGATAGTTATTATGGAACCTTTGCTTGGAGGACGGCTTGCTAAACTACCGAAAGTTATGAATGACGTTATTAACAACGAAGGGCATAAACACACTCCCGTAGACTTAGCATTACAGTGGTTATGGAACCAGCCGGAGGTAACATGTGTACTCAGCGGGATGAATAAGATGTCCGAAGTTGAACACAATATTAATTCTGCGGAAAAATCAGGTGCCGGAAGTTTAACTTCAGGTGAGTTAGAGCTCATCACACGGTTGCAGGAGGTATACAAAAAATATACCCCGGTACCTTGCACATCTTGCGGGTACTGTATACCTTGTCCTAACAGCGTAAGAATTCCTAATATGTTTGCGATGTATAATAATGGTTACCTTTTTGAAAACATGTCCCATGCGAAAGAGGTATACGCGAATATCTCAAAAAAACTTGAAGGAAAAACTATTGCCGGTGCGTGCATAAAATGCGGTAAATGCGAAGAAAAATGCCCGCAGCACATACCGATAAGCGAATGGCTTGAAAAAATTCATAAGGAGTTGTCAGGTGACAATAAATAAAAACCGGTTACTTCCGCCGGGAAAGGATAATCCCAGAAATTCGGAAGGCGTGTTTCTCAAACTCGGAGGTACACGCGTGATGTTTGCGTACACACACTACTATGCCGGCCGCGGGGGTGATCATGACAACGCATACATTGCTGCGCGGTATTCCGAAGATAACGGTAAAACATGGACTCCCGAAGATGTTATTATCCTTCAGAATGAAGGTCAATGTAATATAATGTCTATCAGTTTTCTGAAACTGCAGAACGGCGATGTGTTAATAGGATACCTATTAAAAAATTCTACGAGTGACTGTAAGTATTGTATCCGCCGGTCGAAAGATAACGGTAAAACGTGGGGGGATCGTATAGAAGTCACCCGTGAAACTAAGTATCATGTTGTGAATAATGACAGGATGATACAGTTATCGATGGGACGGATAATAGTTCCTGTAGCTATACATTCCGACGCAGGGTCGGGGGAGTATAACTCGCGTGGCCGCGTGGCAGTATGGTTCTCTGATGATAACGGATATACATGGCAGCAGAGCAATACTGTTCTTGAATCGCCTGTTGCAGCGGATACGGAAATTGTTGTTCCCGGTGATTTAACTGTTAAACATAAATCCGGCTTTCAGGAACCTGGCATTGTTGAACTTAAAGACGGGCGTGTGATGATGTGGATACGTACCGACCTTGGGATGCAGTACATTTCGTATTCGAAGGATAAGGGTGAAACGTGGTCATCTGTTGAAAAATCAGGTTTACTCTCACCATGTTCTCCCGCAACGATTAAACGTATACCTTCCACCGGCGATTTAGTAGTGGTATATAACGATCATTCAGGCCGGATTCCGTTTGTACCATTAAAGCGTACACCGTTGGTATCGGCAATCTCAAAAGATGATGGTATTACTTGGGAAAAACATAAGGTATTGGAAGATAATCCTGACGGCTGGTATTGTTATATTGCAATGGAGTTTGCGGGTGCAGATATGCTTCTGGCATACTGTGCGGGTGATAAAACTGTTGGGAAGCTGAGCCTTACACAGATAACGCGGGTTCCGGTTACGGAATTATATTAATACTTTGATATTGATAAAACATATCGAATTTTTAGTTTCAGTTTATTCCCGAGTTACCTCAAAAAATTAAAAGAAGGAAGTATATGCACATACCTGATGGTTTCTTAGATACTAAAACCTGGGCAGTTCTATCGGCGGTATCATTAACTGGCGTGAGTTTAGCTATTCGTAAAATAAACAAAAAAGTTGATGATAAACAAGTACCTGTGATGGGTGTAGTCGCGGCATTTATTTTTGCAGCGCAGATGTTAAACTTTCCTATCGGAGGGGGAACATCAGGGCATTTTATGGGTGCAGCTTTCGCAGCAATAATAATGGGCCCCTGGATGTCGTTGTTGATAATGACAACGGTGCTTATTGTACAATGCCTGGTATTCCAGGACGGCGGGTTAACGGCATTAGGGGCAAACATATTTAATATGGGTATTATCGGGCCGGTTATAGGTTTTACTACGTACAAAATAGTACGCCAACTTATTCCCGGGAAAAACGGTATTATAGCCGGCACATTTACTGCTGCGTGGTTCTCGATAGTTTTAGCCGCAACCTTTTGCGCAGTAGAACTCGCGATATCCGGAACAGTACCTCTGACGGCAGCGCTACCCGCAATGATTAGTATTCATTCAGTAATCGGTATTATTGAAGGACTGATTACTTTAACAATGATATCGTACCTTCTCAAGGTACGGCCTGATATTATTGACATGCAAAAGGTGTGATATAAGGAAAGTTTTGCGTAAAATGAATAAATTTGTATTGATTGGGCTAGCGGTGGCGGTGGGGTTAGCGATACTATTGTCTCCGTTTGCGTCTCCGTCTCCGGACGGGCTGGAGAAAGTTGCGGAAATAAAAAGTTTTTTTTATAAATCCGAAGGTAAAAATGTGCTAAACACGCTTATCCCCGATTACCTTTTCCCGGGTATAAAAAATGAACGTATTGCCACCGCCGCAGCGGGCGGGTTTGGTACGCTTCTTGTGTTTATTACAATTTACGGTATAGGATTGTTATTGAAGAAAAAATGAGAAAACTATTTTCTGACTTAGACGCGCGGATAAAGTTTATTGCAGTACTCGCTATGGTAATTACGGTGGTATTAATCCCGCAAGGGCAGTGGGGTTTATTTACCGGTTATTTTGTATTTATTTCCATATTATTGGTGTTAAGCCAAACAAAGATCGGGTTTATACTAAAACGTTTATTTACTGTACTGCCTTTTATCCTTATGATAACTATTTTTACACCCTTCTTTAAGGAAGGCAATGTTGTTTTTACATATAATTTTTGGTGGGGTGGTATAAATGTCACAAAAGAAGGCTTGGCGTTACTCCTCGGGGTTATAACAAAGTCTATTTTATCAGTACTCTCAATCCTTTTTCTTTTATCAACTACAACATTTTCTGAATTACTCAATGGATTCATAAAAATGAAAGTTCCCGGGATTATGGTTTTATTATTATCATTTATGTACCGCTATATGGACGTCCTTATAACTGAAATGAAAACACTTGAACGCGCAAGGGATGCGCGGTATTTCGGTGGAAAAATATTCCGGCAAATTGGGATGGCGGGGAATATTGTTGCCACATTATTTCTCCGCGCGTTAGAGCGTAGTGAACGCGTGTATGCCGCATTACTCGCAAGGGGGTATAACGGCGGGAAAGAACGAAATGGATTTTTAGGGGGAAAATAAGTGATTACCATAGAACATTTGTCATACAAATACCCTGACGGTACAATCGGGTTGAATGATATAAACCTCACCGTTAGGAATGGCGAGGTAGTAACGCTTATCGGTGCTAACGGTACGGGTAAGTCTACATTACTACTGGCGTTAATGGGCATCATTGAATTCAGCGGT